>JAFYKS010000168.1 GCA_017537495.1 Bacillota bacterium
GTTTGCTGTCAGTGTGATGAATGCCTGAGTGCATGCCGAAACATGTCCACACCGAAAACGAAAGAGTACTCTGCGCAGGAAATCATGGATATTTTGAAGAAAGATATTCCGTTCATCCGCGGCATTACGGTTTCCGGCGGAGAATGTTCCCTGCAGAGAGACTTTCTGGTGGAACTGTTCAGTCTGGTGAAGGCGAAAAGAAAGACCACACTGATGGACAGCAACGGAAGCTACGACTACACTGCAGACGAGGAGCTTATGGCTGTCTGTGACGGAGTTATGCTGGATGTGAAAGCCTGGAATGAGGCTGAACATATGAAACTGACAGGAATGAGCAGCAGTCCTGTTATTGAAAATGCGCTGAAACTGGCGAAAGCCGGAAAGCTGGAGGAAATCCGCACCGTGGTTGTTCCGGGATATCTGGACAACCGTGAAACCGTGGACCGGATTACCAGACTGCTGGCGCCGCTGCAGGAGGAGAAGCCTATCCGTTACCGGATCAGTGCTTACCGACCTTTTGGTGTCCGTGAACCATACCGCAGTGAAATGCGAAGCCCTTCCCGTGAGGAACTGGAAGAACTGGCAGATATTGCGAGAAAGAACGGAATTAAAGATATTGTGATCATTTAAGCGGAAACGCTTTTATGATAGATAGCATCATGCGAAGAGGTGATTACTATGAAAATGTTTATTGACTGTGACCCGGGCGTAGATGATTCCGTTGCGATTCTGTTCGCACTGAACCGTCCTGAAGTGGAAATCGTAGGTATTTCTACAAGTACCGGTAACGTGTCAGCTGCACAGGGTGCGGAAAATACTTTACGCATTCTGAAACTGGCAGGTATGGAAGGCAAAATTCCTGTATGTGTCGGTGCAGAAAAACCACTGGTAGGTGAAGTGGATGGATTCCCTGATTTTATTCACGGAAAGAATGGTATGGGAGATGTGGAACTTCCTGCGACCGAACAGAAGGTTGTGGATATGGATGTCTGCGATTTCATGTATCAGAAGGCCTGTGAATATGAAGGGGAACTGGTTCTGGTATCTTTAGGCCGTATGACCAATCTGGCGAATACACTGGCCAAGTATCCGGACTATGCAAAAAAGATCAAACGCGTTGTTTCCATGGGAGGTACAATTTACTCTCACGGAAATGTCAGCCCGGTTGTCGAAGCGAACATCGGCGGCGATCCGGAGGCAGCTGATATTGCTATGATGGCGGATTGGGATATGACGCTGGTTGGTCTGGATGTAACTCTGAAGACTCACTTAACCAGAAGCGACGTGGACAAGCTTCTGCGCTGCTGTCTGCCTGAAAAGAAAGAAATGGTTTCCTTCATTTCCGAGGAACTGAAGTATTACATGGATGGCAGCCGCAGACAGAACTATACCATGGAGTACAGTCCTCTGCATGATCCGTTGGCTATGGTTGTGGCAGTTGACCCAAGTGTAGTCAATACACGTAAAATGGTGACCCGCGTGGAATGCGGCGGCACCTGGTGCCGCGGTAAGGTCGTAGTTGACCTCCGTGAGCAGCCAATTGAGGGCAGATTCGTAGAGCATGCTCTGGAAGTTGATTCCAGAAAGGCTCTGAACATTCTGTTTGCAGCATTCCAGAATTAAAAAAATTCCAAACATGCAGCTAAAAAAGCTGTAAGACAGGAGGAGATTAACATGAAAAAATTAATTGCACTGATTATGGTTCTGGCTATGGTGCTGTCTATGGCAGCATGCGGCGGTTCCGAAACTACTGATGAACCTGCAGGCGATGCAGCACTGAAGGCTGCTTGCATTCTGGGTGTTGGCGGTCTGGGTGACCAGGGCTACAACGACCTGATCTACGCTGGTATGGAACGTGCTAAGGCTGAACTGGGCATCGATTTCGACTATGCAGAACCTAAGCAGGTTACTGACTTCGAACAGATTATGCGTGATATGTCCAACTCCGGCGAATACTGCGTAATCGTTTGCGTTGGTTTCGACCAGATGGATGCTCTGATGACTGTAGCTCCAGACTATCCTGAACAGAACTATGCGTTCATCGACGGTTTCATCGATGCAGACAACATCGTAAACTACACTTGCCGTGAACAGGAAGGTTCCTTCCTGGTAGGTGCTATGGCAGCACTGATGAAGGCAGATGCAGCTACTTACGGTCTGGCTGACAACGGTTCCATCGGTTGCGTTGGCGCTATGGAAAACGACACTATCCTGCGTTTCGCAGCTGGTTATGACGCTGGTGCTAAGTACATCAACCCAGACATCAATGTTGACATTCAGTATGTAGCAGGCGACAACCCATTCGGTGACACTACTACTGCTAAGGAAATCGCTCTGAGCCAGTTCAACAAGGGCTCCGACATCATCTACCACGCAGCTGGCGGTTCCGGTCTGGGCGTATTCACTGCAGCTAAGGAAGCTGGCTTCACAGCTATCGGCTGCAACTCCAACCAGAATATTATCGATCCTGATCACATCGTTGCTTCCATGCTGAAGAGAGTAGACACTGCTGCTTTCGAAATCGTTAAGAATGCTGCAGAAGGCACTCTGGCACTGGGCGAAGAAGTAGTTCTGGGTCTGGAACAGGGCGGTATCGGTTACACTCTGGAAGGTTCCAACATCCAGGTTTCCGAAGATATCGTAGCTCAGCTGGCTGACCTGGAAGCTAAGGTTATCAGCGGCGAAATCGAAGTTCCTGCTAACTTCAACTAATTCATAAACCACAGTGGGTTACAGTTCCTGCTCCGGCAGGGGCTGTAACGCCGCTTTACTACAGAGGCAGCGTCCCTTCGATGCTGCTTCTTAGTCATTATTTGAATTATGATTAAGAAGCCGTATTGAAGTCTTTATGAGATACGGACTAAAAACGATGCATAAGAGGTGTAACAAATGTATGCAGTAGAAATGCTGGGAATCACGAAAAAGTTCGGTGATTTCTATGCCAATA
>JAFYKS010000169.1 GCA_017537495.1 Bacillota bacterium
CAGTACGTGGCTGAATTCGGCCGCTTCGACGATCTTCTCTGCCTGATGGGTACAGCCTGCGAAAAGGAGATGCTTGCTTACATAAAGAATCAGTTCTATACTGATATCAAGGCTATGGAAGAAGGCGGCGAAGTATCCATTCTGGGTAAGTGGCTGCCATCTATAAACACTTCCAGCCAGGAAGCTGTAAAGCAGGCCAAGTACATCGCGAAGCACTTCGGCATGACCGAGGCAGCTTACAGAAAGACTCTGTCCAAACTCCGTGCCCACATCCGCATCATCGAAAACAACCTGAGAGAGAAGGACTACACCTTCGACTACGAAAAGCAGCCATCCCGTGCCCTGTTTAAGTACCGCAAAGCCTTCATCCGCAACGACGGCGAACGCTACCAGAACTTCCTTCGCAGAGCGGAATCCGGCGAAGCCGTACTGAAAGCAGGCAACGTTTCTCCATACGAACTGGTGGCACCTTATCTGACTTCCGGATGGTACAAGGGCGACGGCAGCTACATGAGAAATGTAAGTGCAGAAGAAAAGGCGGCCCTCAATGCCACCTGGAATGCACTGCCTGATTTCGGCGGTGACGAAAACGCCCTGGCGGTCATCGATACCTCCGGATCCATGTACTGCGGCTTCAATCCTGCACCGGCCGCAGTGGCACTGTCCCTGGGATTATATTTTGCGGAGAGAAACAAGGGTGCGTTCCGAAATCACTTCATCGAGTTCTCCGAGCGCCCACAGCTCATCGAAATCAAGGGAGAAACTTTTGCGGATAAACTCCGCTATGTTGCATCCTTCGAGGAAGTAGCCAACACAAACCTGGAGGCTGTGTTCGACCTGATTTTAAATACCGCAGTGAAGAACCGCCTGCCACAGGAAGAACTGCCTGCCAAGCTGGTCATCATCTCCGACATGGAGTTTGACCGCTGCATGGCCAACTCTTCCGCCACCAATTTCAGAAGCGCAAAGATCAAGTTTGAGCGCGTCGGCTACAAACTGCCTGAAGTGGTGTTCTGGAACGTGGCCAGCAGAAACCGCCAGCAGCCGGTTAAAATGAACGAGCAGGGCGTGGCACTGGTCTCCGGTGCGACACCAAGACTCTTCGAAATGATTGCAGGAGGAAACATCTCTCCTTACGCATTCATGATGAAAGTTTTAGAAAATCCACGCTATGAAAACATAGCGGCTTAGATACGAAAGGAGGCCCACCATGTTAGAAATCAAGGGCAAAATGAACACCGCCATCTGCTACGCCAAGGTGGTCGAAGACGAAGCCATCGAGCAGATCCGCAGAATGTGCGACTACCCACTGACCGAGGGCTGCCAGGTCCGCATTATGCCTGACGTTCACGCAGGTAAGGGCTGCACCGTCGGCACCACCATGACCATATCCGGCAAAGCATGTCCGAACATCGTCGGTGTCGATATCGGCTGCGGCATGTACACCGTGAAGCTGGCGGACCGTGAAATCGACTTCGAGAAAGTTGACGAAGCGGCACACTTCATCCCATCCGGCATGAACGTGTGGGAAGGCAGACTGGAACGTTTTGACCTGGAAAATCTCCGCTGCTACCGTCAGCTGAGAGATACCAAGAG
>JAFYKS010000170.1 GCA_017537495.1 Bacillota bacterium
CACCAGGGTATCGGGGATGGTGTGCCACATAAAGATGGGCGCCGTTTTTTCGTCCACGTGCTTTTCCAGAGAAAGGGTGTCCAGCAGTTCTTGCGGGGCATCCTCGCCGAGGATGTGACGGAAGGAGTCCTGATGAGATCCTCCTGATTTCCTCAAGCAGAGCGGTGAACGTGTTGTAACCAAGGGATTCACTTTGAATCAGATGGTAATCCAGCCGCAGTCTGCAATGACCATCGTCGATAACGAAACCGGTTATGTAAAAGCTATGGTTGGCGGCCGCAAGGTAAACGGCAGAATGATTCTGAACCGTGCCGTAGCTACCCGTCAGTCCGGTTCCTCCATCAAGCCACTTACAGTGTACGCTCCTGCCCTGCAGAAGAGTTTTGAACTGGAAGCAGAAGGCAATACATTCCCTCTGGTTGATTCCGAATACGGATTCCAGGGAGATAATCTTTGGGGTGAATACCTGACTGCAGCATCCATCATCGATGACGAACCGACTACAGTCAATGGCAAGAAATGGCCCGTAAACTCCCCTAATACATTTAATGGTCTGATTCCAATGCGTAATGCACTGCAGAAGTCTCTGAATGTATGTGCTGTAAAGATTATGCAGCAGGTTGGAACAGATTACTGCTTCGATCTGGCCGAAAAATTTGGTCTTACTACCCTCGTACGCGAAGGTGATGTAAACGATAATAACCTGGCAGCTCTGGCACTGGGCGGTCAGTCCAATGGTGTTACCACACTGGAAATGGCAAGTGCCTATACTACCTTTGTTAATGAAGGTGTTCATAAGAGCTACAATGTATATACCAAGGTTACCACAAGAACCGGTGATATCATTCTTGAAGCTGATACAGAAGAAACCGAAGTACTGGATCCAGGTGTTGCATGGATTATGCGAGATATGCTTCAGTCCGTAGTTACCGATGGTCTAGGCGGTCCTGCCAGAGTATCCGGTGTCAAGGCCGGCGGTAAGACTGGTACAACTTCTGACCAGTTCGATATCTGGTACTGCGGTTTTACATCCAAGTACTCTGCAGCCGTATGGGTTGGTTCCGATATTAATATCAAGCTCTCCTCCATGTCAAACAAGGCAGCTGCACTGTGGGGTAAAATTATGAATCAGATGCCGGATGTTACAGGCGGCACCTACTCCGCAAAACCATCCAATGTCATCTCCGTATCTATAGATACCAAGAGCGGCATGCTGGCAACCGACGCCAGCGGCAAGGATTCCCGTACAGAATACTTCACCAAGGGTACACAGCCTACCGAAACAGATACACTGCACCAGACTGCAAATGTCTGCACAGAATCTGAATTCCTGGCTACTCCATCCTGCCCTGATTACACAGAAAAGAACGGTATTCTGAGACCTTACACCCCTAACAAGCGAGTTGCTGATATTAAGAAAGAACTTCCTCATTACTTCTGTAATCTCCATAATCCGGATCCAGAAGTATATAAAGTAAAGAAGGGGTTGGAAGTTACAATCGTTCAGCCAGGTGAACTAGAAGAACCGGACGATGACGGCGGTATTCTCAATGCTGACGGCTCCATCTCCTACCCTGACGGTTCAATTGAATTCCCGGATGGAACAATCATGTATCCAGATGGTACAATCACTGAATCAGACAGCGATCCAATTCAGGATGATCCAGATGAAATCATCGTAAGTTAAAAGTTAAATGAATTATAAAAGGTGTATCTGCCATACAGCAGATACACCTTTTTATTTCATATCGTTTTAAATTTCTTTAAATTCCTTTACTCTCTGAACCACATCTTCAGCACCGAAAACGGCAGAACCTGCAACAGCGATTTCCACGCCGGCATCCATCACTTCCTTAGCATTTGCCAAAGTGATGCCTCCATCAATTTCAATGGCGAAGTTCAGACCTCTTTCCCTCTTAATTGCAGCCAGTTCCTTTACCTTATTGAGAGTCTGCGGAATAAACTTCTGTCCGCCAAATCCAGGATTTACAGACATAATCAGCACCAGATCCAAATCCTCCAGAACACATTCCAGAGAACTTACAGGTGTTGCTGGATTAATAGAAACCCCAGCCTTCACGCCTTTGGACTTAATGTTCTGAATCGTTCTGTGCAGATGAACACATGCTTCCTGATGTACTGTGATAAATTCAGTCTGATCTGTTACAAAATCACCAATATACTGGTCAGGATTTTCAATCATCAGATGAACATCATAAGGCAGAGATGTTTTGCCGTTAAGACTCTTCATTACCGCAGCACCGAAACTGATATTCGGAACAAAATGTCCGTCCATCACGTCTACATGAATATAATCTGCGCCGCCTTCTTCAATTTTTTTCACATCTGCTGCCAGTGCTGAGAAATCAGCAGATAAAATAGATGGTGCTAATTTTAACATATGCCTTACCTCTCTGTTCTCTAATATTTCTTTCTGGTACGGATTTCCTCCAGGTTTGCTAGGTAGGAATCGTATCGTTTCTTATGTATGGTTCCGTTACTCACAGCCTCACGTACAGCACAATCAGGCTCGCTTACATGACGGCAGTCATCATAGCGGCACTGACCGCGTATCTGATCCATTTCAGGATAGAAACTGGATAAATTATCCTCTTCTGCTTCCAGTATTTCAAAACTGGTAAATCCGGGTGTATCATAAATCATACCGCCACCTTCCAGCTGGAAGATTTCCACATGGCGTGTGGTATGCTTCCCTCTGCGGGTTTTCTGGCTTACTGCACCGGTTTCCATGTTTGCTTCCGGATGAAGCTGATTCAGAATCGTTGATTTTCCTACACCGGATGGACCTGCCAGTGCAGCTTTCTTTCCTGCAACCATCTCCTGAAGCTGGTCAAGCCCCTGTCCGGTCTGGCAGCTGATTGTCAGCATCGGATAAACACCGCCGTAAATGCTGCGGATTTCTTCTACATCCTCTTCGGAAACCAGGTCACATTTATTCAAGCAGAGAACCGGTTCAATTCCGTTCATTTCCGCCATAATCAGGAACTTATCAATCAGCATATAATTTGGCTTTGGATGTGCCGGTGCGAACACAACGATAAAAGTATCCACATTTACAATCGGCGGACGGATAAACTGATTCTTTCTCGGGTGAATTTCATTGATAACACCCTTGCCTTCCTCCGTTTTTTCCAGTTCCACAATATCACCTACAGCCAGCTTGATTCCGTCATTTTTAAAGATGCCGCGGCCTTTTGCTTCAATCATTCCCTCTTCGGTCAGTACATAATAGAAACCGCCGATTCCTTTTGTGATTAATCCAGTCATAAATTATCCTTCTGTACCTGTATTTTCATTTGGCTGAGCATCTGCATCCGGAGTTTCATTTCCGGTACCTTCTCCGCCATCACCTGCATCTTCGCCTTCCGGTGCCGGATCAGCCAGTTCCGGAGGAAGAATAACTTCAGGTGCTTTCGCAAGTGTATATCCGATTTTCGTTCCAACCTCAACTTCCGTATCGGTGCTGATAGTCTGATAAAGAACGGTATTCGGAGGTGCCAGCTCATTTTCTTCAAACTTCACATTGTCAGCATCTACTGTTAGACCTGCTGCTGCCAGAGCTGCATCAGCCTGTTCCTTAGTAAGGCCATACATATTCGGTACCTTTGTCATTTCCTTACCCTTGCCGTCGCTGACTTCCACATTGACAGATGCACCGTTCTTTGCCTTTTCGCCGGCCTCAGGAGACTGAGAAATGATAGTTCCCTTCGGCAGGTGGCTTTCAACCATGGTCTGTGTTCCAAGCTTGAAATTATATTCAGCCAGGTATGCTTCCGCCTGTTCCACATTTTTATTAATAATGGTAGGAACAACTCCATCTTTCTTACCGCGGCTGATATTTACAGTAACTGCAGTGCCCTGTGCCACTACGGTACCTTCTGATGGCGTATGTGAAGTAATGTTGCCTTTTTCCTGATCAGGACTGTCTACCTGCTGTCCTTCTTTAATAATAAGTCCCATGGCTTCCAGTTCAGCAGCTGCCTGTTCCATGGTTTTACCAACCAGATACGGTACTGCTACATCTGTGTTATCCGGACCAAGCCATCCAAGCATGGTTCCCAGCGCAAAAATACCTGCTCCACCCAGAATCAGTGCTGCAATCACAATGGCTGCAGCCAGCTTGCCCAAACCATTATTCTTGCTTCTGCTTCTTTCACGTTCTCGCTCGCGTTCTCTTTCACGATTGTGTTCACGTTCTCTCTCATGTGCACGTTCACGTTCCTTTTCAGAACTGTCAACTGCAGCAGCCTCCTGATTATAGAAACGATCACGGCGTAAGATAGTATCCCTGCGTTCCGGATAATCCGGGGTAGACTTGTTATCAAAATCAAGATGCGCCAGATCCGCGTCGCTGGCCAGAAATGCCTTCTTACCCATGACTTTGGTGATAAAGTCAATATTATCCAGCTCTTCAATTACTTCATCTACCTTGCTGTACCGGTTTGTCTGGTACTTGTCGGTAGCCTTCATAATCACACGTTCCAGCTGAGGAGGAATGCCTGCAGTCAGCTGTGAAGGAGGTGTCATCGGATTATTGATGTGCATCAGTGCGATGGAAATGGCGTTCTCCCCATCGAACGGTACTTTGCCGGTAAGCATTTCGTACATCACAATCCCCAGAGAGTAAATATCCGTACGCTCATCGACATAAGAGCCGCGGGCCTGCTCTGGTGAAAGATAATGAACAGAACCCATCACCTTATTGCTTTCTGTCACATTGGACTGGTCCACAGCACGTGCAATACCAAAGTCTGCCAGCTTCGCTACACCGTTGCTGTTAATCAGCACATTGTGTGGCTTCACATCTCTGTGAATAATCTGATTCTTATGTGCAAGGCTGAGAGCAGAAGCAATCTGACGGGAAATGTCGATGACTTCCTTGTAATCCATCTTACCTTTTTCCGCAATGATCTGGCTGAGAGGCTTTCCCTCCACCAGTTCCATTACAATAAAGTTAATATTTCCTTCCTTGCCTACGTCAAAGACACTCACAATATTCGGATGAGTCAGTCCAGCCGCTGCCTGGGATTCCTTTTTAAAGTTATCTACGAAAGTCTCGTCCTTCGTAAATTCCGGTCTCAGTATTTTAATGGCAACATACCGGTTCAGAAGACGGCAGCGGGCTTTATATACCACTGCCATGCCGCCTTCGCCGATTTTTTCAATCAGCTCATATCTGCCAGCAAGCAATCTTCTACCCATTGATATCTTCCTCCATAACCTTTAAGCATACAACAGTAACGTTATCGTGACCGCCGTTGAGATTGGCGCGAAGCACCAGTTCTGAACAGGTAGCTGACATGGTCATTCCATCTTCCAGAACTTCTATGATTTCTTCGTCGGATAATTCATCATAAAGACCGTCGGTACACATCAGAATGATGTCCCCCTCCATAATATCTACCTGGAAGAAATCAGGTTCTACATCACGTTCAGCTCCCAGAGCACGGGTAATTACATTTTTACGTTCGTCATGGGCAGCTTCTTCAGGCGTCAGAATTCCTGCTTTCACAAGGCTGTACACGTAGGTATGGTCTTCTGTCAGCTGGGTCAGCTGGCCATTTCGGAACAGATAAGCTCTGCTGTCACCCACATTGCTGATGTACGCCTTACCTCTGTTGGTATACACCACTACAACCGTTGTGGCCATGCCGTAATTGGCATCATATTTATGAGCCATATTGTAAATATGGCTGTTTGCACTTTCCAGACAGGTCTGGAAATAGTTTGCGATTTCGTACTTATCCTCCGTCGGTGCGACAGGAGATTTATCTATGTATCCGGCAATCTGGCTTACAGCTGTCCGGCTTGCGATTTCGCCGGCATTTCCGCCGCCAACGCCGTCAGCAACCACATAAACTCTGTTCGACGGCAAAATGAAGCATGCATCTTCATTATTTTTCCGCCGGAGTCCGCGGTCACTCTTGAATCCAACTTGCATATTGTTTCTCCCTTTATTTACACTCTGCACATTTTGCTGATAAAGAAACCATCGGTTTCACGGTCCGGTTCCAGCTGTTTCATGAACTCCAGACGGAACTCCGGATGACGGCTGCAGAAAGCTTCCACCTGCTTTTCATTTTCGTCAGGATTTACAGTGCAGGTGCTGTAAACCAGTGTGCCGCCCTGCTTCACATAAGATGATGCTGCTTCCAGAATTTCTTCCTGGCGCTTCACCAGCTCAGCAAAATCCAGTTCCGCATCGGCTTTTGTCTTGATTTCCGGCTTTCTTCGGATTACACCAAGGCCAGAACACGGAACATCTGCCAGTACACAGTCCGCCATGCCCTTCAGCTCTTCTCTGGCAGTTCTGCCGTCCTGACAGCGTGTTTTCACTATTTCAGTTCCCAGACGTTCTGCCTGTTTCTGAATCAGTTCCAGTTTGTGGTCATAAATATCAAAGGCGTAAACTTCCCCTTCATTATTCATCAGTTCTGCGATAGCCATGGTTTTGCCGCCTGGGGCTGCACACACATCCACCACCAGATTGCCAGGCTTTGGATTAACCGTATCTGCTGCCAGTGTGGAAGCTTCGTCCTGCACAGAGAACCAGCCTTCACGGAACAGGTTATGTTCCAGAATGCCGGTACCCTTACCTGTAACAAGAATGCTGCGTTCGGAAAGTGTTCCGGCTTCTGTCTGAAAACCGGCTTCACTGAGTTTATCCATCAGCTGCGCACGTTTTCCCTTCATCAGGTTTGTACGAAGGCACAGCAGAGGCCGTCCGTTGGAGGCTGCCAGCAGTTCCTCTGTTTTATCCGGGCCATAGGCAGACAGCCAGAGATTCACCAGCCAGGAAGCAGCAGAATAGCGCACAGAAAGATATTTTGCGGGGTCAGTCTGACGGTCAGGAAGTGAGTCTGCCAGAGCAGACTGCTGACGCTGGAAATTACGCAGCACCCCGTTGATAAACTTGTCGCGGCCGCGGCAGAATTTACGTGCCAGAACCACAGATTCATTGATTGCCGCATAATCCGGCACGGAATCCATGGCCATAATCTGATACACACCCATTCGCAGAATGGTCAGGTCCTGCTTCTTCACCTTCTTCAGACCGGAGGCAACCAGTGCACTCAGGTAATAATCCAGGAGAAGCTTGTTTTCCAAAACTCCGTAGACGAGTTCCCTTACAAATGCAGGGTTTTCCGGACGGTTCTTTTCTATGAAATTGTTCAGAGCCAGATTAGAGTAGGACTGGTTTGTTTCCATGTCCAGAAGCACCTCATAGGCTGTTTTGCGGTTTAAATCCATAATTAATCTCTGTTTCTTAATGCTAAAATACGAATCAGGTTCATGATTGCCATTGCCAGGGATGCAACATAAGTCATGGCAGCTGCACTGAGCACTTTTCTCGCTCCGCGCTTTTCATCATCCATAATGATTCCCAGGCTTTCCATGTGGGACATGGCACGGCTGCTTGCATTAAATTCCACAGGAAGTGTAATGGCGTGGAACAGAATAACAGCCAGAAATGCAATCACACCAATCATGAAGAGCATATCGCCAATGCCGGAAGAAGCACCCAGAATGATACCGAACACAATCAGAGGCCAGCTGAGCTGGGATGCAAAATTCACAAGCGGTACGATGTTGTTTCTCATCAGCAGCGGTGTATATTCTTCTGCATGCTGAATAGCATGGCCCGCTTCGTGACAAGCTACACTTACTGCAGCCACGGAATTTACACCATAAACAGTCTGAGACAGACGCAGAACCTGAGCACGTGGATCGTAATGGTCAGTCAGGCTGCCGCGAATCGGTTCGATAGCCACATCATTCAAACCAGCTGCGTCCAGCATACGTCTTGCAGCCTGTGCACCGGTCAGTCCGCGCATAGCTCTCACGTTGGAATATTTTTTAAAGTTCCCCTGCACTTTGAACTGAGCATACATTGTAAAAATGATAGCCGGCAGGAGCAGCATATAACTCCAGTCATAGTAATACATAATCTCATTCTCCTTTATTTCCCGCAGATAATATCTGCTCTATTTCAGTATGGTTCCCGCTTCGATGGTGTTTCCGCGCAGGTAATCCTTAACAGCTACACGCTTCTTGCCAGGAACCTGAATTTCAGTTACCACCAAAATCTTTCCGCCGCAGGCAATCTTCATGCCGTCATTTCCGGCGCTGATTACGGTACCATTTTCCTTTTCAGTGCTTTCGCCGGTCGGCAGTGCAGACCAGAGCTTCATCACCAGTCCATTGTAGTCGCAGAATGCACCCGGCCATGGATCAAAGCCACGGATCAGACGCTCGATTTCCACTGGAGACTTGCTGAAGTCGATTTTGCCGTCCTGCTTCTTAATCAGACCTGCATAGGTGGACAGGCTGTCATCCTGAGGCTCAGGAGTGATTTCACCTGCATCCAGCATTGGCAATGTTTCCACCAGCAGCTTTGCACCGGCTTCTGCCAGTGCATCGTGGAGCTGTTCACCGTTCATACGTCCGATTTCAACTTCCACCTTGGTCAGCATATCGCCTGTATCCAGACCTTCGCCCATCTGCATGATGGTAACACCAGTTACTTCTTCACCGGTCACGATGGCGTTCTGGATTGGAGATGCACCTCTCAGCTTAGGCAGCAGAGATGCGTGTACATTGACACAGCCCAGTCTCGGCAGGTCCAGCACTTCTTTCGGCAGAATCTGGCCGTATGCCACAACTACCATGATATCCGGATTATATTCAGCCAGCTGAGCCAGAAGTTCTTCATTACCTCTCACCTTTTCAGGCTGCAGAACGGTCAGGCCGTATTCCAAGGCCTTTTCCTTCACCGGTGTGAACTGAACCTTCTTGCCGCGGTCTCTTGCCTTGTCCGGCTGAGTGATGACATAGCCCACTTCGTGACCTGCCTGCACCATGGCGTCCAGTACGTTCACCGCAAAATCCGGTGTTCCCATAAATACTGTTCTCATAAATCTATGTCCTCTTATTCTTCAAAAAACTCTTCGTCTTCGTAGTCTTCTTCCATTTCTGCTGCAGCTTCACGGATGTTAGTCGCCTTATCAGTGTACAGAATACCGTTCAGATGGTCGTATTCGTGGCACATTACACGTGCATGGAAATCTTCAAATTCATAAACCTTGGTTTCACCGTCCAGGTCCATAGCCTGGATTTTGATGTACTGCGGACGTTCTACGGTACCAATCATGCCAGGAACACTGAGACATCCTTCATCATCTACCTGCAGACCGGACTGTTCCAGGATTACAGGGTTAATCATATAGTAAATTTCACCTTCAGCAGGTTCTGCGATAAACATTCTTCTCGCCACGCCTACCTGCGGTGCAGCAATACCTACGCCATACTGTTCATGCATGGTTTCCAGCATATCTTCCATGGTCAGACGGATACGGTCAGTAATTTCCTTAACTTCTCTGCATTCCTTACGCAGAATGTCGTCGCCTTCTACAACAATGTTTCTAATAGCCATTTTAATTCCTCCATAAAATTGAGCTGTTGCTCCATACTCTACCCTAATAATGCCGCATATCACAGCTTCGCGTCTTGTCCTCGGCTAAGCCTGCGGAATCGACTGCTCAGCCGGATATACGTCATTATAACGTACTGTATGGATTAATATCTAAATTCAAGTTGCAATTAACTTTCTCTTTTATAAGTATCTGATTGAAATTATCTAACAGATATATGTATTTATTGCGGTTGCCGCGTGGGCATTTGATTAAAATGTAGTACCGTGCGTCTTCACCCTTGAAGTTTACGGCAACCCGCGGTGCCAGTATCTGGCGGGAATTTTCCGGTCCGATGGCATTTTCCATATACACCCTGCAGCGTTCTGCTGCAGCCAGTGCAGTTTCCTCATCCTCTGAGGTAAAATTCGCCATAATCAGGTCGGTAAACGGCGGATACTCCATAAACTCACGAAGCCTGATTTCCTGACCGAAGAATGCATGGTAATCATGATTCTTTGCCGCTTTGAGAGCATAATTATCAGGCTCATAAGTCTGAACAATCACCGTACCCTGCTCTTCACCGCGTCCGGCACGGCCGGCCACCTGTGTTACCAGCTGGAAGGTCCTCTCTGTAGAACGGTAGTCCGGAATATTCAGACTCACATCCGCAGCAATGACACCAACCAGACCTACATTTTTAAAATCCAGACCCTTCGCTACCAGCTGGGTTCCGATGAGAATATCGGTCTCACCCTTTGAGAAGGCATCCAGGATCCGGTCGAGATCCTTTCTTGTCTTCACCGCATCAAGGTCCAGACGGTCAACTTTTGCATCCGGGAAAAACTCTGCCGTAACTTCCTCCACCTGCTCCGTTCCCACACCAAAGTACTTGATATACTTACTGGAACATTCCGGACAGGTTTTGGGAACCGGGAACTTCCGTCCGCAGTAATGGCAGACCGCTGCATTGGAATGCTTATGATACGTGAGAGAAATTCCGCATTTCGGACATTTCATCACCGTACCGCATTCTCTGCAGGAAATGAAGCTGGAATAACCGCGGCGATTCTGGAAAAGAATCACCTGCTGACCTTCCTTCAGAACCTGCTGCATTTTGGAATACAGTTTCCGGCTGAACATGGTCATGTTCCCCGCCTTCAGTTCCTCACGCATATCGATGATTTCCACTTCCGGAAGCGGAGTCTTATTATACCGCTCCTTCAGCTCAATCAGCTGATAAATGCCTTCCCGGCACCGCTGATAGGATACCACCGACGGAGTAGCACTGCCCAGCAGCAGTACCCCGTTATAATATTTCAGACGCTTCAGCGCCACATCCACCGTTTCATATTTCGGCGTCATGTCCGCCTTGTATGTCGCTTCATGCTCTTCATCCATAATGATGACACCGATGTTTTCCAGCGGGCTGAATACACCAAGCCGCGCACCGATGACAATTCGAGCCTCACCCCTGCGGATTCGCTGCCACTCGTCGTAGCGTTCCCGCTGAGTCAGCTTGCTGTGCATAACGGCAATGTTCTGCTTGCCGAAACGCCCCGTAAAACGCTGTACCATCTGGCTGGTCAGTCCGATTTCCGGTACCAGCATAATGGCTGTTTTGCCAAGGTCCAGACAGCGCTGAATGGCCTCCATGTAGACTTCCGTCTTACCGCTGGAAGTAACCCCATGTATGAGAAACATTTCATGGGTACCGGCATCAATTGCATCATTGATCCGGTCCACCGCTGCCTGCTGCTCTGCAGTCAGAGCCTGAGGACGGCTGTATTCGCCTTCCAGTCCTTTATATGGCTCCTTTTCCTTCCCCGGCTTGGCCGCCTTGCCTTTCGGCAGGAAACACTGAATACAGTCATAGTACTTAATTCCGTACCGCTGCTTCATCCAGGCTGCAGTCGTCAAAATTTCCGGTGTCAGGGGAAGCGAATCATCACGCTGAGAAACAGATTTGATTTTTTCTTCCGGATAATCCTCCGGAGCTTCACGGAACCGGTAGATATAACCGTGCTTCTCCTTATCAGACTGCCCAAATGGAAGGACAACCCTGTCACCTACATTTATGCTTTCGTCAACCACCCGGTATGTGAACAGGTTGTCAATATGTTTGCTTTTATTGTCGACAATGATGTCAGCGTACCTCATTCACACCTCTCAATTGGTTATAGTTGACCGTAATGCATTTACAGTAAATAAATGTTGTGTGCTTCACAAGTTTCAATCATTTCCTTCGGCCATACAGATACCTGTACTTCGCCGATGTGAGCCTTACGCAGGAAGAACATACACAGACGGCTCTGACCGATACCGCCGCCGATAGTGTATGGCAGACGGTCTTCCAGAATAGCCTTGTGGAAGTCCAGCTCTCTGCGGTGATCGCAGCCAGCTTTGGTCAGCTGTCTGTCCATTGCTTCTGCGTCTACACGGATACCCATGGAAGACAGTTCCACTGCTCTGTCCAGAACTTCGTCCCACAGGATGATGTCGCCGTTCAGTTCCCAGTCATCGTAGTCCGGTGCACGGCCGCCGTGCTTTTCGCCGGAAGCCAGTACATCACCAATCTTCATGATAAATACTGCACCATGTTCCTTGGTAACCAGGTCTTCTCTTTCTTCCGGAGTCACATCTGGATACATATCTTCCAGTTCCTGTGTAGTTACGAAGAAAATTTCGTTCGGAAGTTCCGTCTGAATGCCTCTGTACAGACGGTTCACGTAGTCACCCAGATTCTTCATGGCGTTGTAGATGGTGGTTACCACTTCACGCAGGTATTCTTCTGTTCTCTGCTCCTTGGTGATTACCTTTTCCCAGTCCCACTGGTCTACGTAAACGGAGTGCAGGTTATCCAGATCTTCGTCTCTTCTGATTGCGTTCATGTCAGTATAGATACCGTGACCAGGCTGAATGCCGTACTTGCCCAGAGCCATTCTCTTCCACTTGGCCAGGGACTGCACGATTTCCACCTGCTGTTCATCCATACCCTTTAATGTAAATTCTACTCTTCTTTCAAAACCGTTTAAGTTGTCGTTCAGACCACTCTCCGGTGTAACAAACAGCGGTGCGGATACACGGCGCAGATTCAGGCCGTATGCCAGCTCCTGCTGGAAATAGTCCTTGATTTTCTTGATTGCACGCTGACTTTCCATCAGGTCAATCACTGGTTCATAGTTTTCAGGTAAAATTAATGCCATTTTTCATTCTCCTTCTGAATATATTCAGCGTCTGCCCTATTCCCACTTGGAAAATTCGCATCCGCAGTAATTCTGTCTGTAAAGTTCGTATTCCTTGGAAAGCTGAATGCTCCGCTGGAATCCCGCCTTCTTCTTAAAGTCCAGATCCAGGAATTCCACCTTGCAGTCTTTCGCAATCTGACTTCCGATGGCGGAAATCAGAGGATAATTCTTATGCGGGCTGACTGTCAGTGTAGTACCGAAAGCACAGTACCCTTCTTTCTGCGCAAAACGTGCCGCTTCCTCCAGTCTTTGCTGGAAACACAGTGTGCAGCGCGCACCGCCCTCCGGCTCATCCTCGTAGCCCTCAACCATGCGGAAATAGCCTTCCGGATCGTAATCTCCTTCGATGAAGTCCACATGGTCTTCCTCGCTCAGTTCCTGATTGTATGCGTTGAGGAACTGAATCTGAGCTGCCTTACGACGCTCGTACTCTTCCGGATCCGTAATGCACGGATTGAAGTAGAAGATGGTCACCTTCCAGTCCGGCAAAACACGCTCAATACAGGCTGTGCTGCACGGTCCGCAGCAGGAGTGAAGAAGCAGTGTTTTCTTCACTGTTTCGGTCTCTGTCTGCAGCGGAAAATACTCCGGCTGACATTCCTGCTGACCGTAAAACATGGCTTCGTGACTGCATTCTGAACAATTTTTCTTTTCCAAGAATACACCCTCCTTGCAAAATAGCAATACTTCTGCTATTCTAATATCCTAAGGATATATTTTACCACAAACACGAAATATTTGAAAGAGATAAACATAATATGAACGAAAAAATTAAGGAATATAAAGAACTTTTTGGGGAGCAGCGTTTCCACTCCATCAGCACCTGGCTGAAACGTCAGTTTGGCGAAAAAACCATCAAACTGGCCATCGACGGCGGCTTCACCTGTCCGAACCGTGACGGCTCCAAAGGCCATGGCGGCTGCCTCTTCTGCTCCGATAACGGTGCGGGAGAATTTGCCTCTAACGTGGAAGACCAGATTCAGCTCTATGCCGATAAATGGCCCAATGCACGCTACCTGGGATACTTCCAGAACCATACCAACACCTACGCACCTGTAGAGTAACTCAGAGAAAAATATGAGACAATCCTGGCTAACCCGAAGATAGAAGGTCTGGTTATCGGCACCCGTCCTGACTGCCTCAGCGAAGAAGTTCTGGACTTATTAGGCGAAATCAATAAAACCCACTTCCTGTGGATTGAACTGGGTCTGCAAACCATGCACGAAGAAACGGCAGAGCTCATTAACCGCTGCTACTCTCTCGATGTTTTTGAAGAAGCCATGGAAGGCCTGAGAAGCCGCGGAATCAAGACAGTTGTACATTTAATTCTGGGACTGCCTGGTGAAACCCGTGAAATGATGCTGGACTCCGTCCGTTACGTGGCAAACCAGCCGGATCTGTTCGGGATGAAGCTGCACCTTCTGAACGTGGTGAAAGGCTCCCGCATGGCGCTGGACTACTCAGAATACCAGCCTTTCGCATCCATTGAGGAATACGTAAATCTGGTCGTGGAATGTCTGGAACTGATTCCGCCGCAGGTAACCATCCACCGCCTCACCGGTGATGCACCGCGGTCCATCCTGATTACCCCGCCTTGGAGCTTCAATAAGAGAACCATCTTAAACAGCATCAACGAACAGCTGCACCTGCGCGACACCTGGCAGGGAAAGAAATGCGGGAAGTAAGATTTTGAGAGGAGAAAAAACATGTTATTCGAACCGAAATTTGACGAAACCTTCATCACCAGCAGAGATACCACACCGCAGAACTACCATCTGGCATGCGGCTTCCGCACCAGAACCGACATCCTCTTTAAAGATGAAAACATCGCTGCGGTCATTGAATGCACTGGAGAAATCGAATTCAGAAGACCGGACGATATGAGAAACACCATTGCTGCTGTCACCGTACCGAAGCAGGAAGGCGGCCGGGAAATCTACATGGACGTAACCTGCAGCGTGGAAGACAGCCAAATTGTGCTGAAAATGCCAATCTACAGCTGGATCGACCACTATCCGAACTGCGACGGCGAAAGTGACCGCTGGGATACAGAAACTATTGGACATCATACGGTGAAGTTTAACCCGCAAACCAGTGAAGTCATCATGGAAGAATGGAATCCTGCTAAATAAAAAGCGATTGACGCTGAAGCTTGAAGAGGCTATTATAAACATAGAAAAAGAGCTACCGATAGACGGTTAGCCGTATTGTCGATTAAAATGACCGATCATTGGCGTGGGCGGTCATTTTTCTTTTTTGACGTAAGTCAGAATATCTCACCTTCCACCATAATATATTCTGGCAGGAGGTGACTTTCATGATTAAAAATCCAAAACTGCTGGTTTTCTGTATTGCAGTTCCCCTTCTGGTCGGCGGGCTGGCCAGTTTTCTAACTCGCGACAGTATGGCTGCATTCGCCGCATTAGAAAAACCGCCCCTTTCACCGCCGGGAATTCTCTTCCCGATTGTGGACGGTTCTTTACATTTTGATGGGTGTGGCATCCTATCTGGTGCTTACATCGGGTGCCAGACAGGAAGATATCGATCATGCTATAACCGCTTATG
>JAFYKS010000171.1 GCA_017537495.1 Bacillota bacterium
AAAGATCGATGCAGCTGCACTGTCCGCCAAGCTGGGCTGCCCGGTAATCGAAACCGTGTCTACTTCCGCATCCGACAAAGGTCTGAAGGAAGTGGTAAAGGCAGCGGTGCGCATTGCAGGCAAGGGTCAGAAGGCTCCTTACCTGCAGGGAGACATCGACATGACCGATAAGGCTGCGGTAGAAGCAGCTGACCGTCAGCGTTTTGCCTTTGTGAATAAGGTAGTTGGCGAAGTAGAAACCAGAAAGGTCCTGACAAAGGACACCAACATGGGCGACAAGATTGACAGCGTGCTGACCAATCCGATTGCCGGTCTGCTGATTTTCGCAGCAGTCATGTTCGGCGTATTCGATATTTCCCAGTCCAGTCTGGGACCATGGATCGCAGATACTCTGGTTGGCTGGATTGAGGGATTCCAGGAGACTGCAGCAGGTATGGTGGAAGGGGCTTCTCCGTTCATGCAGGCTCTGCTGATCGATGGTATCATCGGCGGTGTAGGTGCGGTAGTAGGTTTCCTGCCACTGGTAATGGTAATGTACTTCCTGATTGCACTGCTGGAAGACTGCGGTTACATGGCACGTGCAACTGTGGTTCTGGACCCGATTTTCATGCGTGTGGGTCTGTCCGGTAAGTCCGTAATTCCAATGGTTGTAGGTACAGGCTGCGCGATCCCAGGTATTATGGCATGCCGTACCATCAAGAACGAAAGAGAAAGAAGAGCTACTGCAATGCTGACGCCGTTCATGCCTTGCGGTGCAAAACTTCCGGTTATCGCTTTATTCGCCGGCGTATTCTTCGGCGATGCGTCCTGGGTTGGTACCCTGATGTACTTTGTAGGTATCGTTCTGATTCTGCTGGGGGCTCTGCTGGTAAACAAGCTGACCGGACATAAATACAGAAAGTCCTTCTTCATCATGGAACTGCCGGAATACAAGGTTACATCCCTGAAGAGAGCGTTCCTGTCCATGTGCTCCCGCGGTAAGGCCTACATCATCAAGGCCGGTACCATTATCCTGGTATGCAACACCGCAGTGCAGATTATGCAGTCCTTCTCCTTCAACGGAGGATTCCAGCTGGTGGAAGAAGGTATGGAACACACATCTAGCCTGGCATCCATCGCGGCTCCATTTGCTGTACTGCTGATTCCTCTGGGCATCGGTACATGGCAGCTGGCAGCGGCGGCTGTTACAGGCTTCATCGCTAAGGAAAACGTAGTTGGTACACTGGCTGTTGTATACGGCATCACCAATTTCATCGATACAGAAGAACTGGCTCTCATGGGAGGTGCTTCCGAAGTTGCAGCAACTATGGGACTGACCTCTGCAGCAGCACTGGCATGCCTCATGTTCAACCTGTTCACACCGCCTTGCTTCGCAGCAATCGGTGCCATGAACTCCGAAATGCAGAGCGGCAAGTGGCTGGCAGGCGGTATCGCACTGCAGCTGGGAACCGGTTACACTATCGGCTTCCTGGTATACCAGATCGGTACTCTGATTGCTACTGGTTCTGTAGGCGTGGGCTTTGTTCCTGGTCTGATTGCAGTTGCGGCAATGGCAGGCTTCGTGGTATACTTGATTCATAAGACGAATAAGGAAATCGCGGCTGAATACGAACTGAAGAAGGCTGCTTAATTTCCAGGCAAAATATTTCAAAAGGGGGGCTTCCGTTATGGCAGACATTATCGTTGGCGTGGTGCTGGTCATTCTGGTGGGTGCGGCAATCGCCTATATCATAAGAGAAAAAAAGCGTGGTGTGGCCTGTATCGGCTGCCCGGCAGCAGGAACCTGCGGTGCGAAGAAGCATCCGGGAAGTGCCGGCTGCAGCTCGTGTGCAGCGCTGGAAGAATCCCTGGATGAAATCCGAGAAGCGGTCCACGGAGGTAAATAGTATGAGAATTGTAATTGCAGAAGAACCATTGAAACTGCAGGATGTGGTAAACTATATCTATGCCTTTAAGGAGCTGGGGGTAAGAGACATTTATCCTACTCTGGATCCCAAGAAGCTGGAAGAGGCGGACGGTATGATTTTGCCGGGCAGCGCATGCGATATCAATCCGGCACTGTGGGGGGAAGAAAACACCCATTGTAATAGCATCAATGATGCCCTGGATGCAGGTCAGAAGGCCATGATGGATAAGGCCATCGAGCTGGGGATTCCGGTACTTGGTACGTGCCGCGGCATTCAGTTCATCAACGTATATTTCGGCGGTAGCCTGATTCAGCACCTGAATTCCTTCATGGCTCACCGCTACTATATTCCGGACCGTTATCACCGTGTACTCTTCGAAGAGGGTTCTTTCCTGCAGGAACTGTACGGAAGCAATGAGCTGATGGTGAATTCCCGTCACCACCAGGCTGTTGGACGCATCGGCAAGGGACTGAAGCGGATTGCGCGCTGGGAACCTTGTGAGTGGGAACGCCCGCAGGAAGACTGGGAGCCAGTAACAACAGAGGCTCTGCAGCATGAAACTCTGCCGATTATCGGCCTGCAGTGGCATCCGGAACGCTCCTGGTGTCTGGACTACGACGAAAAGAAAGCCAACGGAGAAAAGATGCTGAAGTATTTCATGAATCTTTGCGAAGAAACCAAGGCGAAGCGTCAGAAGTAATATATAAGCATAAAAATAACCCGCTGAGAGGCTGTAATTGGCTCTTTCAGCGGGTTTTCTGCTGTGTTAAAGGAAGAATGCGTTGTCCGCTCTGCGGGCGTACATTTCCTCCAGTTCCGTCTTGTGATAGAGGTATCCGGCGTCCTCGTAGTACTTGGCCTGCACCGGACATTTCTTTTCGCAGGCACCGCACTTGATGCAGATGCCGGGAACCTGGCTCACATCCTGCGGGTCGATGGCGCCCATGGGACAGATTTCTGTGCAAAGTCCGCACTGCGTACAATTGTCCGTATCAGTCAGCGGTTTCACTTTGCGGATGTCGATGGACATACCGTGACGGTCCCTTGGCTGGTAGTAGCCGCCATGGTTCTGGTCGGCAGGGATGCCGGGAACCTGAACCGGTGCGGCTTCGGTGTGCTGTTTTTCAATTTCGAGCAGTTTCGACACGATTCGACCTGCGAAATCGCGGATCTCTTTCAGGTCTTCTTCGTCTGGCCGTCCTGCCCCCAGTTCATAAGAGAAACTGTGCTCGCAGGAGCAGGCAGCTGCGGCCACAGTGTGGAAGCCGTTGGTCTCCAGAATATCGCGAAGCTCAATGAGGGAATTGTCAAAATTCCGGTTGCCGAAGGTAACCACCGGAATGGCCAGTGCGCCCTTTCCCTGTACGTATTCCTTCAGGTAAGGCAGCATCAGGTTCGGCAGACGGCCTGCGTAAGTTGGCATACCGAATACCACCAGATCATCTTTACCCAGCTCCGGGAAGTATGTGCGTCCATCCGGCTGGGTAAAATCATATACATAA
>JAFYKS010000172.1 GCA_017537495.1 Bacillota bacterium
ATCCTGGCTTCCGGTATGCGCCGGATCTGCGAGGACCGTGGTATTGAAATTACTGATGGAGCAGTGAAGCTGCTGGCAAACACTGCTGACGGTTCCGTCCGTGACGGATTGTCCGTACTGGATCAGGTAATTTCTGCAGGGGATAAGTTTATCGACCGTGACAAGGTTCTGGAATACATCGGTACAGCAGGGGAAGACTTCTTTATTGAGCTGACCGACCTGGTTGCAGTTCACAATGTGGCAGAGGCAATTGTCCTGCTGGATGAAGCACTGGCCGACGGTAAGGATGTAAAGCAGCTGATGAAGGACTGGACGGCACATTACCGCAGTCTGCTGATTACGAAATTCATCAAGAATCCGGAGGATATGCTGAACATGTCTGCGGAGAATATAGAGCGGATCCGGGAACAGAGCCACCAGATTTCTCTGGAGGAAATCAACAATGCCATCATCCGTCTGTCAAAGACCATCAACGATGCACGCTGGTCCACCCAGCCGCGTATCCTGCTGGAACTGGCTATTGTAGCCATTGCAACAGACCTGATTGATGAAGGCAAGCTGGCTCCAAGAAAGGCACCGGCACCGCAGGTAACTTATGAAGCTGCACCGTCAGCTCCTGCCGCACCGGCATTCACTGCTGCACCGCAGCAGCCTGTAACGCAGGCTACAGCACCGGTAACTGCAGCACCGCAGAGACCTGCAGCCGCACAGAGTGCAGCACCTGTCAGAGACCAGGCACCGGTTATGAGCCGCAGTGAAATGGACAATCTGTGGCACCAGATTTTCGAAGAAGGGGAAGGCAGCGCAAGCAGCTTCAACCTGATCCGAAGCGGTACCACCCTGGGCAACGTGGGAGAAACCCAGTTTACTGTGCTGGCCAAGACCGGTTTTGCTCAGAGATACGCAGAAAAAATGAAGCCGGAACTGGAACGGCTGATGGAACGTCACCTGGGACGCCATGTGAAAATGGTATGCCGTCAGGAGGCGGAAGAAGTGAGAAACGGCGGAGATTCCGAGATGGAGGCCCTGGCGAAGATGGCCAGCGAAACTCTGGGAATCCACGTTGAAATAGAATAAGAAAGTCGGCTTTGCCGATTAGATTTTCAGCGGTAGACTTTCTTGTTATTTCGGAAATATCAGAACGATATTTCCTACATAATAAAAAAATGACCCCGCACAGCGGGGCGGAAATAAGAGAAAAACGGAGGAAAAGAACAATGGGAAAAGGAATGAGAGCAGGTAAGAAGCCTTCTATGGGCGGTGGCGGCGGCAGCATGCAGAAGCAGCTGCAGCAGATGCAGGCTATGCAGAGAAAGATGGAAATGCTGCAGGCTGAAATCGAAGAAAAGGAACTGACTACCACTGCAGGCGGCGGTGCAGTAACTGTAACCGTAAACGGCAAGAAGGAAGTTACCAAGCTGGAACTGAAGCCTGAAATCGTAGATCCGGATGATATCGAAATGCTGCAGGACCTGATTATGGTTGCTGTAAACGAAGGTATCCGTCAGATCGAAGAACTGGCAAACAACGAAATGGGTAAGCTGACCGGCGGTCTGAACATCCCTGGTCTGCTGTAAGCAACGGAACCGGAAGGAGTCCATATGAGACAATATCCGAAACCGCTGGAAATTCTGATTAACGAATTATCCAAACTTCCCGGCATCGGCGGCAAGACTGCACAGCGCCTGGCTTTCCACATCCTGTCTCTGGATGAAAAGGAAGTCCGTCAGCTGGCATCTTCTCTGACCAATGCCCGGGAACAGATGAAATACTGTTCTGTCTGCGGCAATCTGACAGACACCGATCCATGCAGAATCTGCAGCGACCCTTCACGGCGTCAGGATGTAATCTGCGTGGTGGAAAGCCCACGTGATGTAATGGCCATGGAAAGAATCCGTGAATTCAACGGTCTGTACCATGTGCTTCACGGCGTAATTTCCCCGATGGAAGGAATCGGTCCGGAGGATATTAACCTGAAATCCCTGATTGCACGGCTTCAGGCAAGCGATGTGAAAGAATTGATTGTGGCTACAAACCCGAATATCGAAGGGGAAGCCACAGCCATGTATATCGCCCGCCTGATTAAACCGGCAGGAATTCAGGTGAGCCGTATTGCCCACGGTATTCCTGTGGGAGGCGATCTGGAATACGCAGACGAAGTCACACTGCTGAAGTCCCTGGAAGGACGCCGGCAGCTGTAAAAAAGGGGAGGCTAAAGGGAAAGATCCTTTTCTTTGGCCAGTTTTATGAGATAGGAATATTTGGTGCGGATGGCCAGTAAATTATAGGAAGCATAATCGATGGCATCGTCATCTGTAAGCTGATTAAACAGGTCCGCTGCTTCATGAAGTTCTCTGTTTGCAGACTGAATGGACTGAAGGAGAAAATCATACTCGGAGCCGGAGGCTTTGGTAAGTTTCATATTTATCACACCTTTCGCAAACTGTTTAACCTATTTTATTCCAAAATGCAAAATTTTATACAACACAGAGGGGGATATTATGTTTGGACTGCAGGCAAGCGTCTTTCTGACTTATGCAGGTGCAATTCTGCTGGTCTTTCTGCTGGGCAAAATCTTTTTGTGGCCTCTGAAGCTGGTTCTCAAGCTGGTGGTAAGCAGTATCATCGGCGGAGCCCTGATTCTGCTGATTAATCTGGCAGCCGGATTTTTCGGACTGCTGCTGATTCCGCTGAATCTGCTGACGGCCCTGGTAGTAGGGGTTCTGGGAATTCCGGGAGTTCTGCTGCTGCTGATTCTGTTCCTGCTGTAGATAAAGCGTATTCGAGGTAATTGGTATGGCAATTGATAAAGTAAAAGCTTATTTCAGACAGTTTGATATGGAAGATAAGGTTCCGGAATTCGAAGTTTCCAGTGCCACTGTAGAACTGGCAGCTCTGGCTGTCGGTGTGGAAGGAGCACGAATCTGCAAGACTCTGTCTTTCCACGATCATGAGGACGGCTGCATTCTGATTCAGACTGCTGGCGACACCAAAATCGATAACAAGAAGTTCAAAGCAACTTTTGGACAGAAGGCAAAGATGCTGACTGCAGAAGAAGTGGTGGAATTTACCGGACATGCCATCGGCGGTGTATGTGCATTCGCCATCGAAAATCCGAAGGTGCGTGTATTCTGCGACGAATCTATGAAGCGGTTTGAAACCATCTTCCCGGCATGCGGAAGCAGCAACAGTGCCATTGAACTGACCTGTGATGAGCTGTTCCATTATTCCAGAGCAGAAAGCTGGGTTGACGTATGTAAGATTCCGGAACCGGTGGGAGCTGAGGAGGAAAAATAAATGACAGAGAAGGTTACGCTGAAATCAGAAATGAAGAGTTTGATCATGCTGACCCTGGGCGCTGTAGTTTTTGCATTTAATATGCAGAGCTTCATCAATACAGGAGGGCTGTTTCCTGGAGGATTTGCGGGGATTACACTGCTGATTACCCGTTCTGCCAGTGAGTTTTTTGGCGTTGCACTTCCATATTCTCTGGTGTATCTGCCATTGAACCTGATTCCCGCTCTGGTAGCATTTAAATTTATCGGCAAATGGTTTACACTCATGTCTTTCTACATGGTAGCACTGTCGTCCTTCCTGACGGACCTGCTGCCGGAAATGCCGATAACCTCAGATCCGATGCTGATCAGCGTTTTTGGCGGGATACTCACTGGTGTTTCTGTGAGTCTGTGTCTTCTGTCCGGAGCCAGTGCAGGAGGAACGGACTTCATTTCCATCTATTTCTCTGAAAAGAAGGGAATCGATACCTGGAACTATGTGTTCATGGCAAACGTATGCATTCTGACTCTGGCAGGCATTCTGTTCGGGTTTGAAGCCGCCATGTACTCCATCATCTATCAGTTCTGTTCTACGCAGGTTATTCAGACGCTCTATAAGCGTTATCAAAAGGACACCCTGCTGATTATCACTTCTCAGCCACAGGAAGTGTATCAGCTCATCCGCCGTCTGACCAACCATGACGCGACCATGATCCGTGGTGTGGGTATGTATGAGGGCGTGGAACGGAATATTCTTTATTCCGTAGTCGGCCGTGGCCAGGTAGATAAGGTGATTCAGGAAATCCATCTGATTGACCAGACTGCATTTATCAATGTAATTCAGACAGAACAGATTACCGGTCGGTTTTATAAGCCGCCGACACGGTAACAGCTGTGTAAAAAAAGAAAACCCCGGCGTTTCATATGCTGAACGCCGGGGTTATTTTCGTTTTTTGACGGTGATTAGAGACCGAGCAGCGCGCCGATACCCTTGATGCCGAAGAAGAGGGTCATAACAGCGATGATACAGCCTGCGATAGTGAGGAAGCGGCTGTGTTTGTAGTCTCCTACAATGCTCTTCTTGTGACCTGCAATCAGGATGACAGACAGGCTGACAGGAAGAATCAGACCGTTAACAGCGCCAGCCAGAACCAGCAGTTTTGCAGCGCCGCCGAAGATTGCCATGATGCAGGTAGAAACTGCGATGAAGCCTACGATAACCTTCTTCTGGTTCTTTTCGATGGCAGGATGCAGTGTCTTCAGGAAGGACACGGAGGTGTAAGCCGCACCCACTACAGAGGACATGCTGGCACAGAGAAGGATCACCGCAAAGAGCTTGTATCCCAGGTTGCCCAGTGCCTGCAGGAATACTTCCGCAGCAGGGTTTGAGGATGCGATAACAGCTTCCGCCACGGCACTGCCGCCAACGGAGCAGACACCGTAAGTGGCCAGGAACATGAGCAGTCTTACAGTGCCGGAAACACCGGTACCCATGAGAACACCTTTGCGGATGTCATTCAGGTTTTCGCGTCCGCAGATTCCCGCATCCAGCAGTCTGTGTGCACCGGAATAGGAAATGTATCCGCCGCAGGAACCTCCCAGAATGGTAATCATCGGTGTAAACAGCTTGGCAGGATCTTCGATATCCAGCAGTCCGCCGGCAATTTCACCAACCGGTGGCTTGGTGGAGAAGGCCACGAAGAGTGCTACCAGGATGATGACCGCACCTAGCGCCTTTGCCAGAATATCCATTCCGGCAGAAGCATTTTTAGAAATAAAGATGCAGATAGCCAGTGCACCGCCCAGGAGACAGCCAACGGTAACCGGAATACCCAGCAGAGCTTCCAGTGCCAGGGACACACCGCCCACGTTGCCCACGTTGAACACAAGGCCGCCGAAAGCAACCAGGCAGGCAATGACGATACCAAGGCCGGGCAGAACTTCATTAGCCAAATCCTGTGCCCGTTTGCCGGATACGCCTACGATGCTCCATACATTCATCTGCGTAATAATGTCCATGCAGATTACCAGCGCAATGACGATGGCAAGCTGATTCATATAAGTAGCAG
>JAFYKS010000173.1 GCA_017537495.1 Bacillota bacterium
ATCTAAAGCCATACAGCCTGGGCATGGGAGCCATCGGTCTTCCCGGAGATCTCTCGTCCTCATCCAGGTTTATCAAAGCAGCTTTTACCAAGCTAAATTCCATTTCCGGGAACAGTGAATCCGAAAGCATCAGCCAGTTCTTTCACATCCTTGGCAGCGTTTACCAGCAACGGGGGCTGACAAACGTGAAGGATGCCGCGTATGAATATACCCTATACAGCAGCTGCTGCATTTGCACCCTGTGCATAGCCGTAGCCGTATCTGTTACATGCAGGGTTTGCACCGCCGCCGCCACCGGAGAAGCCCAGGCTAGTGAAGCCTTCCATTACAGCTGCATAACCAGCCAGGTAACCAGCCTGTTCTTCCTGATAGGATACGCCAACCAGGTTGTCGAAGCCCAGATCCCAACCGTCGATGAATACGAACTGTACTTCAGGATACTTAGGAACAACTTCCTTCAGAGCAGTTTCCTGCAGGAAACCAGGAGTTACCAGAACTTCAGCACCAGCGTCGCAGGCATCAGTCATAGCCTTGATTCTGTCAGCATCAGTTGCCTGATCGCCGTTTGCTGGCTGATAGTACTTGTAAGACAGATCATTGTCGGATGCGTACTTCTTGCAGCCATTCCAGGTGAATTCGTTGAAGGAGCCGTCCTTCAGCTGACCAACGTCAGTTACCATTGCGATCTTGTAAGTACCGTCTTCGGATTCCATAGTGTCTGGAATTGCTTCGTAGCCAACTACTTCATCGCTGCCACCGCCGTCTCCGCATGCTGCCATGCAGAATACCATTGCTAAAATCAGCATCATAGAAAGTAATTTCTTCATAATTTTCCTCCTCAAAGAAATACTTGATATCTTATGTATATTTAAGAATATCAGCTTTATTATAATACAATTCTTTAAAAAGGAAAAGTAAATTTTTCGCATTTTCTTCCAAAAATAAATTGCCGCGGCAAAGTACAAAATACACTGTACCTGCCGCAGCAATAAGTAATTACTGAAAATAGCGGTTTATAGATTAACCTGCAAAAATCTGCACCCAGTAAGGAGTACCCTTTGCATTGACCGCATAGCCTACACCAATTTTTGTGTATCCGCTTCCCAGAATATTTGCTCTGTGACCGGAAGAATTCATCCAGCCATTCATTACAGTTTCAGCGGTTTTCTGCCCCATGGCGATGTTTTCACCTGCAGTGCGGTAAGAATATCCTGCCTTTTTCAGCATATCAAACGCAGAACCGTAAGTCGGTGATGTATGTGAGAAATACCCCTTTGCAGCCATATCTTCAGCCTTCAGCTGAGCAAGCCTTGTCAGCTCACTGTCAGATTTCAGTCCGGAAAGACCGGCTTTCTGACGCTGCTGGTTAACCAGATTTACAACCTGGGATGCTTTCGTGCCTGCATTCTGCTGCGGCTTCTGAGTCACAGAATTGTCCGGTTTTTCCGGCTTTTCGGGAGATTCAGGCTTTTCAGTACCCTCCGGCTTTTCCGGAACGCTCTGCTCAAAATATTTTGACAAGTACTGCTGCAGAAGATTCTGCAGATTGCCGGACAGTGCCGGATTCAGGCTGCAGCCGTTTTTCTCCGCAGCCGAAGCACCTCCCACAGTACCGAGAACCAGTACCCCACTCAGAAATAACGTAAGTAACTTCTTTTTCATAAACAGTCTCCTCTCTGCAGAAAGCCCTTTGCGCGCACTGCCTTCTGCTTCAGGCGGCATGCCATGTATCTACCTTAACACCCTTTCCCCTTTTCCGCTACCCATCAAAATATGGTCACCCTGCCATCTTTTCTATCCGTTGACAATTCCCACCGGTTTCTATAGAATAAAACCATCTGAAAAATATAAAAGCAATGTGAGGTAACTGAAATCATGAAAGGCTTACTGAAAAAAGCAGGTCCTGTGCTCCTGCTCATACTTCTTCTGGCTGTCTATCTTATAGGCAATGCACCGGATGACATTTCTTCCACAACAGCCATTTCAGGTCTGGATGAAAACGGCACTTATACAGCTGAGGAAGACGTATCCGCATATCTTGCGGCTTTCGGCCATCTTCCGAACAACTTTATTACCAAGTCTGAGGCCAAAAGCCTTGGCTGGGATGGCGGAGGTCTGGAATCTTACGCTCCAGGAAAATGCATCGGCGGCGATAAATTCGGCAATTACGAAGGTCTTCTCCCTGAGAAAAACGGCCGTCAGTATTACGAGTGTGACATCAATACACTTGGAAAAGACAGCCGCGGTGCAGAGCGTCTTGTGTATTCCAATGATGGGCTCATCTACTATACACCAGATCATTATGATTCCTTTGAACTGCTCTACGGGGAGGAATAGTTTATGAACAGAATTGTTATAGATGGAAGCGTTATTGATTCGAAGGAAACTTTCTTCCATGCACTTCGCAGTCAGCTGGGTGAGGACAAACTTCCCGGAAGCAATCTGGACGCACTTCATGACGTACTGACATCCATCACCGTTCACACAGTAATTGAAGTCAGAAACCAGGCAAAACTTGCAGAAACCCTGGGTGACTACTGGAAGCGGATTTTCTGGCTGCTCAATGACTGTCTGGATGAAAACAGAGATCTGAAACTTGAATTAACAGAATAAAAAGTGCCGGCGCCTGTAATCAGGGCCGGCATTTTTCATGCTCTTCGATATTTATTTCGTTTACTGCTGCTCAGCATACTTCACAGCCAGCTGTGCGCAGTATCCGATGATTTCCATACAGTTGCGCATCCTCGGTTTAGAGTCGAA
>JAFYKS010000174.1 GCA_017537495.1 Bacillota bacterium
CTGTATTTAAGCCACTGAAGGAACTGAGTAAATTCTTCATTATTTTGGCCATGTCAGCCATCGGACTGAACACCAACATCGTCAAGCTGGTAAAAACCGGCGGTAAACCTCTCTTCATGGGTTTCTGCTGCTGGACAGGTATCACCTGCGTCAGCCTGATAATGCAGCACGTGATGGGACTGTGGTAAACTGCTTTCTGACAAACATAAAACCGGCTCATCAGCGATGTGAACTGGTAAACTCAAAGTAGACATGTAAAAACGCATGTCTACTTTTTCTTTGCTCTTTTTTGTTAGATAATATAAGTGAAAGGATGTGAAACTATGGGAAGACCTAAAGGTGGAACGAACAGAATCTGGTCTCAGGAAGAAAAATTGAGAATTGTTAATCGATACCTTGATGAAGGGATAAGCAGTGTGAAATTAGCTAAAGAAGAACATATATCGGATGGGATGCTTCGTCAATGGATTCGTAGTTACTTGAATGAAGGCCCAGATAGTTTAGTTAATAAAAGGAAAACTGGAAATCCTTTTGCTGCATTACATACCAGTAAAATTCTATCAGAGGAAGAACGTCTTCGATTAATTATCGCAAAACAGGAAATTGAAATTGAGAGATTAAAAAAAGAATACTTCGTGAAAGGAGATGGTGCCCAAAAGGTATTCGTCATTACAAAAGATGTGAGTTTGAAATAATTGATGTACTGAAAACTAAATACTCAATAAGTAGCTTATGTAAGCTTATGAATGTAAATCGGTCTGGATATTACAAATGGAAATTGCGTCAGGGAAAATTAAACAAATATGAACATGATAGGCAGATTTTGACTGGACTTTTGAAGGAAGCACATGAAAAGCATAAGTCTTATGGATATCATCGTTTGGCAGCAGTCATACGTAATGAAACCGGATGGATTTTTTCAGACAATCTTGCCCATAAATGTTGCAAAGAAGCTCGAATTAAATCTGAAGTAAAACACTACAGATATCGACGTCCTGGCGAAGAACACCTTTTGTTTTCAAATGAAATACGTGGAAGATGGAAAGCAACAAAGCCTTTAGAGATTGTTGTGTCAGATATGACATGCTTGAAGTGCCGCGGAAAAATTTATGAATGGACGTATATGCTTGACACATATAACAATGAAATTATTTCCAGCCACATAAGTAATGTACGCGGAGATAGACGACCATATTTCAGCTGTTTAAAAGATTTAACAGAAAAAATGAAGGAACAGAACCACCCACTCGTTTTGCACACGGATCAAGGTGCGGTCTATTCCTCCAGAGCTTTTTTGAATGCTCATAAAGATTATAACATACTTCGTTCAATGTCGCGAGCAGGAACTCCTACTGATAATCCAATTATTGAATCATTAAATGGTTGGATTAAAGCGGAATTAATTACAGATTACGAATATTGGAAATGTAATGATATATATAACCTAATTGACGAATATGTACACTATTTCAATAATCATAGGCCAGCGTATGCTTTGGACTATAAAAGCCCTGTTCAGTATCGAACTGAACAAGGCTTTTAATAACGTGTTTTTATTGTCTACTTTTTGTTGACAAGTTCAAATCATCATCTGCGTCTTTTACTCTTTATGGATTCGTTATGGATGTACTTGCTGTTTTATTACGGGCGGTCAGGCAGTTTGGTCAGACCCAGCTCCTTCTTCAGACGGAAGTGATATACCCCCAGCAGGATAAACATGCAGGAGAACCAGGATACGTAGTAGGCGATTACGATAGCCATGAGGGAATGCATCAGCGGGAAGGTGATGCAGACGGCTGCCACACGAAGCAGGCACATGCACAGAATCATAACGGCAGAGCCAACCAGCGGTCTTCCCAGACCGTTAAAGAAACCGGTATAAGTATTGATTACTGCCAGTGTGAAGTAGAACGGCACCATATAGTATGCCATCTGGCGGCAGTACTCCAGAACCGCTTCTGTCGGTTCGAAAATCATGATAATCGGTCTGTAAAGCAGGATTACCAACGCCCCGAGAATCAGAACAGATCCCACGCTTAACTTGGTTACAGTCTTTCTGCCTGCCTCCACACGGTCCAGTCTGCGGGCACCGTAGTTCTGTCCCGTGAAGGTGGTGACAGCCATACGGAAGCTCATAACCGGCATGATTACATACCCGTCTACCTTAGAGAAAATACTCCAGGCCGCAATGGCATCGGTCCCCAGTAGATTGATGTTCCCCTGCAGAACCATGTTGGAAAGGCTCATGGTCAGGGACTGAATTCCGATTGGCACGCCATACCGCACGATTGTCGTAAACAGATACCAGCTTCGGTCCAGACGTTCCGGACTGCCGTCACCCTCCGGAGACTTGAGAAGCCCATCCACGAAGATTTTGCGGAGTACCAGAAGTGCAGCAATCAGTGTCGCGATGGCAGTCGCAAGAGCCGCACCTTCCACGCCCATGCCAAATGCTTCGATAAACAGCAGGTCCATGCCCAGATTCAGGACACAGGTCACTGCCAGATAACAGAACGGCGATGTGGAATTCCCCAGTGCCTGCAGCACAGAGGTCCCCATATTATATACCAGCAGCGGAATAAAGCTGAGGAAATATATCTTCAGATACAGAGATGCCATATCGAAAATGTCTTCCGTAGTATTCAGAAGTACAAGAATCCAGTCACAGATCAGGATGGATACTGCTGCCAGTCCCACAGACATAACAGCCGCCATGACGAGAGACAGGCGAATAGTCTTTCGTACCCTCTTCATCCGGCCGGCACCATAGGCATTGGAAATTACAATAGATGCCCCCGTTGCCAGACCCATGAACAGGCCAATCATCATCATGATGAAGGAGCCGCCTACACCTACTGCTGCGATAGACTTGCCGCCGTCGTCGATACATCGCCCTACGATAATCATGTCAATCAGGTTATAGGACTGCTGCAGCAGGTTGCTGACCAGCAAAGGGATGGAAAAGCGTATAATATGCTTCGTAATATTGCCTTCTGTCATCAGCTGGTTGTCGTTTTTCAACGGTTTCATGCACACTTCCTCCTTCTTTTACAGGATACCGCCATTTTCACCCTGGCGCAAGGGGTAAATTGTCTGTAATTTGCTTCTTTTAAAAGTCCATCTTCTGCATAATGTCCATGAAGATTTTCATCTGCGGTGTCAGCAGTTTGTCCCGGTGGTATACCAGCTGGCTCCATACCGGTTCCGCCTCCATTTCACACGGAATCACTGCAAGCCGCCCTTCCTTTATATGCTTTTCGATGATAAACTGCGGAAAATATGCCACGCCAGCATTGTTTGACACCAGTTTGATCAGCACATCGGTGTTGGCCATTTCCAGCACCGGCCGCAGTTCCAGTTCTTCTTTCGCCACTTCTTCCTCCAGGCAGCGTCGGTAGCTCTTTCCTTTTTCCGTCAGCAGCAGAGGCTGGGAAAGAATTTCCGTCAGAGAAACCATCCCCTGACTGGTCAGAGGATTTCCTGCCGCGGCTACAAAATACGCCTTTTCTTCTTTTTCCGTCACTTTTATCCACTCATCCCGATAGTGCTGCACATCCAGGAAATAAATCAAATCCACTTCATTCTTCTGTACCATGTCAAACAGAGCCTCATTGAATCCGGTCCGTACCACCACTTCAATCTGTGGGCAGTGGCGTCGGAATTCCTGCAGCACCGCAGGCAGACGGTTGGAGCAGAGAGAATCTACGGTTCCGATGCGAAGAAAGCCCTTCGCCTGCTGTGTACCCTTCATGGAGGTTTCCAGCTGTTCC
>JAFYKS010000175.1 GCA_017537495.1 Bacillota bacterium
CATCGGCAATTATGAAGAAGCACTGATCTGCCGTCTGGAAGAAAGGATTCGTGAAATTCCGGGTATCAGGCTTTATGGGCCGGAGCCGGAGAAGAAGAACGGAATTACGTTGTTTAATCTGAAGGGATACGAGGCGGAAGAAATCACGGCGTTACTCAGCCGCCATTACGGAATCGCTGTACGGGGAGGGTACCACTGCGCAGGGCTGGCTCATAAAACCATCGGAACCTGGGAAACGGGTGCAGTTCGTGCCAGCGTGGGTCCTTACAACACTCCATCCGATATGGACTGCCTGGCCGATACACTGCAGGAACTGGCAGCAGCTGCGGAAAAGGGCAGAAAATAGCAGAAATTTTTCACCCAATATACAAGAATCTGTGGTATACTTGCAGAAGAAATTACGAAAGAAAAGAGGTTTCACATGAAGAAATTACTGACACTCTTACTGATCCTCATGCTGACACTGAGTATGACAGCATGCGGCGGCAATGATGATACACCGGATACTGACGGAACCGGAACTGAAAATAATGTAGTGGAAGGAACCGAAGACGGCGAAGAAGGAGAAGACGGCGAAGGCTCCGGTGAAGAAGACCAGAGCAATGAAGGAGGAATCGGAACCGGTGCTGTTGTAAATCCTGATGAGCTGATCATGGGTGAAGAAAATTACAGCGATATGGAAGCGGAATACGATTTCAAGTTCGATGCAGCCGACAGCTTCGGGCTGGACAGCATGCTTTCCAAAGTAGATTACAGCGACATTTCCGCACTGGCATCTGTGATGGAAGAACGACTGACATCTGCAGACAGCGTATATGGTTCCAGATTCATGGGCTTCGGCGATTATGAAGAAGTTCCGGAAGATGACATCGACAAGCTGGCGTACGCCATAGCTATGGAAAACGATGACACTGAAGGAAGATATCTGGAAACCGGTGCATACCATTCACAGTCCACCGGCAAGCATTATCAGTACGTGATGACTGCATCTCAGAACTTCTATGAAGTATCCTCTGCCAACACCAAGTCTGTTGTAAGCGACCTGGAAAAGGCCATGGGCATCACCATCTCCGAAAAGAAGATGCACAGTGCGATCCAGCAGGCATTCGAGCAGGCCACAGAAACCCAGGACTATTTCTCCCTGAAGGATTCCACATCCGCTAAGGGCAATGGATACACCGAAACTATTAAGGTTTCCGTAGATGCTTTTGCAACCGAAGAAAATGTAATCGGCTTCTACGTATCCTGTGAAAGAGAACGCTGCTACGAATAAACTGAATTTAAGACAAACGAAAACCCGGCCGATGTCGACCGGGTTTTATAATGCACTTATTTCTTTCTTCTCACAAAACGGATTTCGCACACATCGTCGCCTCTTGCGATGGTCTTTGGCAGGTCCAGCTCACAGCCGAAGCTTTCCGCGATGCCGCGGTCGCCGCACATGGCGTGATCACACAGCAGCTCAATTTCTTCGTCGCTGCAGCCCTGTTTCTGCCAAGCCTTTACCAGCGGACAGTAGTGGAAGTCAATATCCAGGTTGTCATCGGTACAGCGTTTCACGTCCATTTCGAAGACCCACTGAGCCGGCTTGGTAAAGAGGGTCTTTTTCAGTCCCTTCAGAGATTCGCCGCCGCCTGCCTTGGCGCGAAGGGTGGCACCCTGATAGAGGCCGCAGCGCTTGATAGCTGCCGGTGCGTATTCTTCCGGTGGCAGACCTTTCTTTTTCGCTTCATCGCAAAGCAGGTACATCCACAGTGCGCGGTGTTCCAGCTGTTCACGGATGGCTACGATTAACGGATTCTTGATTCTTGCTTCGTTCTTTACTTTACTCATGGATGGAACCTCACTTTCTGACCGTTTCTGTAATGAGTACAGTGTATCACAATATTTAAGATCTGTAAAACTATTCTGCATCATCCACGCCACTGAAGGCGTTAACCTTATCCTGCATGTAGAAATCTGTACGCGGCTCGGCTGTTTCTGTAATGCTGCCTGGTTCCCAACGTTCCATTCCCTCCGGAGGTTCCATGCCTTTCAGTTTTTCCGGACGTGGTTCATCCTGCGGCTCGAACCCTTCCGGTCTCTGTGGACGCTGACCGTCTGGCGGTGTCATTCCTTCCGGCATCGCACCTGGCTCGAAGCCATCCGGCAGCTCACCATTTTCGCCGAATGGTCCGCGGCCGCCGCCAAAACCGCCCATACCTCCATCGAAAGCACCCGGACGCATCATCACGTCCGTGCCGGTAAAGCTTTGCTGAGAGGAACTGATGTACAAATGATAAATTTCATTCTGTGCGAACTCAGAACTGGATAGAATGAGCCCCTGATATTTACGTGGATGTTTGGATAGGACTTCATCTGCATCGGGATCAAAAGCGAAGACAGGTATATCATCTGCAGCATTTCTGATCTGAATCACATCTCCGAATTCCTGGTATTCCGA
>JAFYKS010000176.1 GCA_017537495.1 Bacillota bacterium
GACAGGTTGTGCTTTCTGAAAATGTCGATGAGACGCAGCACTTCCAGGTCGTAGGTGATACCAAAGTCCTGACGTGTTTTGCTGTTGATAATGTCGCCGGAGTAGATGCAGATAATGATTTCCACCTGTTCCTTCATTTTCTGCAGCAGTTTGATTTTTGAGTTTTCATCTAAGCCGGGCAGAACACGCATAGCATGCTTATCGTGCACCAGTTTGCCGCCGAATTCCAGATACAGACGTTCGCTGTCGCCCTGGCCGATTCGTTCGATGATATACTTGGACTGTTCTTCGATATACTTGTCCGGGTCAAATCCTTTCTTTGCCATTTTCCTTCCTCTTTCTTTTTCTGTACGAATTACATTACGTTGATTTCCAGTTTATTCTTACCCTCAGCCATACCCTGCAGGCTTACATCGTAGCAGACTGCAATGCGGCCGCTGAGAGATTCCATATCGAAGTTGTTTTCCACAGAGCGGGTGAGGATTTCCAGATCCATCGGACCGTACGGAGTGTTGTAGGTGCTGCTGAACCGCTTGTTTTCCTCAAAATACATTTCTGTGCCTGCGCCGGCCTGACCGATGCGCTTCATGCGCAGCGTATCGCCTGCCAGCTTCAGAGTGGTCTTGCATCCGGCCATGCCGGACAGTTCGCTTTCATCATAGACCATGTAGATGGCATTGTTTCTTTCGTACAGCTGTCCTTCTGTAACGAATTCCATCTGGTCTTCTTCATGGGTATCGTAAACCTGTTTACCCGTTATTTTTAGCGTTATATCTCTCATAACCCAGTTCTATAATCCTTTCCAGAAGTTTATCGTACTCGATTCCGGCTTCTTTGCAAAGCAGCGGGAACATGCTGTATTTGGTGAAGCCAGGAATGGTGTTGATTTCGTTGATATATAATTTTCCGGTATCCCGGTCCAGGAAGAAGTCTACTCTCGCATAGCCTTCCCCGTCGATGGCCCTGTATGCTTTGATTGCCAGCTGCTGAATTTCCTGATACAGATCCTGCGGAATGTCAGCAGGGATGCACATGGCGGACTTGCCGTCGATGTACTTGGCCTTGTAGTCATAGAATGCGCTGCCGGTAACGATTTCGCCTACAGCACCCACTCTCGGATAAGCGTTGCCCACTACAGCTGTTTCCAGCTCGCGGCAGTTTACACTTTCTTCGATGATGATTCTCTTATCGTATTTCACCGCTTCTTCCAGTGCTGCCATCAGTGAGGTATAGTCAGTAGCGCGGCTGATGCCCACGCTGGAGCCCATGTTTGCCGGCTTAACAAAACATGGATAGCCCACGGTCGCTTCTACTTCCATTGCAATCTGCGGGCCGGATTTTTCCACCTGTTCGCGGGTGATGAAAATGTGGCGGCATACCGGAATGCCGTGCTGAATGAAGATGTCCTTGGCGATGGCCTTATCCATAGCTGCTGCAGATGCCAGTACACCGCATCCGCCGTAAGGGATGTCCATCATTTCCAGCAGACCCTGGAGCTTGCCGTCTTCACAGTATGGACCGTGTACAATCGGCAGAGCGAAATCAATTTCATCTGCCAGGCTTCCTACAGAAAAAGGAACTGCAGTATGTACCCAGCTGCCGTTTTCGATATTTTCCACAGGGCCGTCGTAACGCATCCACTTGCCTTCTCTGGTGATGCCGATGAAGACCAGGTCGTATTTTTCACGGTTCATGGCACGGATTACGGAAGCTGCGGACATGCAGGAAACTTCGTGTTCCCCGGAACGGCCGCCGAAGATGATACCGATGGTTTTATTTAATGTGAGTGTATCCTGATTCATAGCATTATGCCTCCTTTGAGCATCAATTATAAGCAGGCCTGTAAAATCGCTTCCAGATGTTCCTTATCGAAGTGGTACTTCTTGCAGCAGAACTGGCATACCATTTCTGCCTGACCGTCTTCTTCGATAATCTGTCTCAGGTCCTGAACACCGATGGTCATGAGAACCTTTTCCAGACGTTCCATGGAGCAGTCGCACAGCCAGTGCATTTCTCTGTTATCCTTGGCAGTTACCTGATATTCTTCAGGCATATCCTTGAAGATTGTGTTCAGCAGGTCGTGAACCAGGCCTTCTTCCGTCTTGCCCTTGCCTGCTTCGGTTACTTCTTCAATCAGTGTGGTGATTGGCTTCATGTTATTCAGCAGATTTTCCAGAGCATCTACCGCTTCGTCCTTGAAGAACGGCAGCATCTGGATGATCATACCGCCGGCACACTTTACAGTGCAGTCAGTATCGATCATAACACCCAGGGAAATAGCGGTGTTCTGCTGTTCGGAAATGTAGTAGTATGCGGTCAGGTCTTCTGCGATTTCACCGGAAACCAGGTCGATTTTGCCGATGTACGGTTCCTTCAGACCCAGGTCCTTAATAACAGTCAGCTGACCCAGACCCAGGGAACCGCCTACGTCCAGCTTGCCGTTTTCCTTCAGCGGCAGATCCACACCCGGATTTGCGATATAACCCTTTACTTCGCCATGGGCATTGGCAGTTGCCAGAATCTGCTGTGCAGGACCGTCACCCTTGAACAGGACGGTCAGCTTGTCGTTTTCGTTCTTCAGCAGCAGGCCCATCAGACCTGCACCTGTGAGAACACGGCCCAGGCCGGCAGTCGCCAGCGGAGTCGTATCATGAAGCTTTCTTGCTTCCTCCACCAAATCGGTGGAAATCGTCAGGTAAACGCGGAAAGAACCGCTCTTATCAATTGCTGTTACAACTTTACTCATTTATATAATCTCCTCTTTTTTCTCATTAAGCCAGGTCTGCAGTGCTTTCAGCAGTCCGTCAGCCGCTTCTTCTGCATCTGTCTGGCAGGAACCTTCGGCAAAAACGTAGGACTTCAGTTTCAGCTCCGTTCCGGAAGGACGGACGATGAAACGGTGGCTGACAAGCCTGCCGCCGGAATCTTTATTTTTTATAACACCCTGGAAGATGTTTTCTTTTTTGTATGTCAGGTCTGCTTCCACCGGACAGTCCAGAATCCGGCAAAGCTCACCGGAAAGCAGGGCATCCATAATGCCGCTGATAACCTCTCTGTCTTTTTCCCTGCGGAAATGAACCGATGCGGCGCGGGTTTCCACGAAACCGTACTGATCATGAATCTGATCCAGACGGTCCACAAGGGTAATTCCTTCTGCCTTCCAGTATGCAGCTGTCAGATAAGCCAGCTGGGAAGCCAGAACCCCGTCCTTGTCACGGGTATACATACCGTACAGATAGCCGATGCTCTCCTCAAAGCCGAACAGGAAGTCTTTTTCCCGTCCTTCTTCTGCGAGCTTTTCCATCTGCAGGGCGATATTTTTAAAGCCGGTCAGGGTATTGCCCACCTGAATTCCGTGAGGCGCAGCCATCAGGTCCACCAGTGGACTGGAAACCAGGCTTTTATATACGATTTTTCCTTCCAGACCTTTCTTTTCCCGGCCTCCGTGGCAGATGCAAAGATAGTCAAACATGAGCTCCCCCATCTGGTTGCCGCTGAGCAAAACATACTCGCCATCATGGTACACCATAGCGCCCATGCGGTCGCAGTCCGGGTCGGTGGCGATAATCAGGTCTGCGGGAGCTTTTCCTTCTGCGATCCGGTCTGCCGCCAGTTTCAGTGCCTCATGGAAGGCCTGGGGGTTTTCCGGATTGGGTGACGGGCAGGTTGTGAAAAGTCCGTCTCCTTCCAGCTGGCATTCCACCAGCTGCAGCTTTTTAAGTCCGGCTCTGCCGAGAATCTCCGGAACGTGTTTGATACCCGTACCGTTGAGCGGAGTATAGAGTATTTCCACCTCTGCCGGTTCGGTGATGTGGTTCGGACGGACAGCCAGTTTGGAAATCTCGCTGCGGTAGGCATCAATGGCCTCCTGCGGGACAGGGAAGATTTTGCCGGAAACACCCGGTGTCAGCCGCGGCTCATCGAAATAGCCGTGCTGTTCGATGTACGTCTCTATAAGGCGTGCTTTGGCATCGTCGATCTGGTTGCCGAAGTGGTCGTAGACCTTGTAGCCGTTGTAGTCTTTCGGATTGTGGCTGGCGGTAATCATAATGCCGCCGGACAGCCCCAGATAGCGCACCGCAAAGGAAAGCAGCGGTACCGGCTGGGCTTCTGACATAATCCACACATCGATGCCGCGGGCGGCCAGAACATCGGCTACACCATAGGCATACTCCCTGGAGTTGAGGCGGGTGTCATAACTGATGGCCATGGCAGGGTGCGGACGGCGCTTCAAAACGTAGTCTGCAATTCCCATAGTGGCACGTTTCAGTACGACAGAATTAATCCAGCAGGTTCCTGCGCCCATACGGCCACGGAGCCCGGAGGTTCCGAAGGTCATATCACGGCAGAACCGGTCATGGATTTCCTCTTCGCAGTCTTTTATATTTTCAAGTTCAGCCCGCAGATCTGCAGGAAGTGTTTCCGACAGCCAGCGGGTATATTGTTTCAATGCTTTTTCCATAATAAAATATATCCCGGAATATCCCCATTTTAACATATATAATACAACTTAATATTTTATCATATTTCTCAACATTTTTACACCAAAATTACACAAAAGATGTATATAATTTACTTACCCTCAAAAGAAGGACGAGGGCATATGAAGGAGGCTAGATATACATGGAAGACTGGAACAAGTTCGGAGATTCTGAACAGGAAAAATATACACAGGCAGATCACAGTGCGCAGGATTATTATGCCGGATACGGCGGGCCTGTAAACACAAAACAGAAAGAACCAAAATATGTAACGAAGAAGGCCTTTGTCATCACCCTGATTTTTGCCATGATTCTGTCAGCGGCTGTAGGCGCAGGTGCCTATGCCCTGGCTATCAGTACCTTCGGGGGGACCAGCATCGACAAGTCCATTAATAATACCAACTATAATATTGCAGAAAACACAGGCAGCCCGCTTTCCATTCAGGAAATCGTGGCGAAGAATGAAAACTCCGTGGTGGCAATTACCACCGAATCTGTGACCACTGATACCTGGCTGGGACAGTACGTTACCAAGGGTGCAGGCAGCGGCGTCATCATTTCTGCAGACGGCTATATCGCAACCAATAATCATGTTATTGACGATGCCAGCAATATCAAAGTAACCTTCCACGACGGAACAGCAATCAAAGCCACTCTTGTTGCCACTGACGAACAGACAGACCTGGCTGTGCTGAAGGTAGAGAAGACAGACCTGATTCCGGCAGCATTCGGCGACAGCGACGCATTAAGTGTGGGTGATCTGGCA
>JAFYKS010000017.1 GCA_017537495.1 Bacillota bacterium
GTTGTCGCCGTGGGTATCGCTTAAAACAAGTATACGCATTTTCTGAAATTCCTCCTTGTTACATGTAAGTATACCATAGAAAAAACCAGAAAGGTATGATAAAATGAATGTAACTGAGGAATAATTCATAAGAAGCAGCGAGGTATTTTTATGCTGAGAGAAATCCGAAAGAAAATGGTAATTCTCCATAACCGGAGCCCGTTCCGTCAGGACGTAAAAGACTGTCTGGCGGCCCTTGAACACAGGGAGTGGATTCATATGTTTCTGCGTCTTTCGGGAAGCCGGCTGACGGAAGATGAAATCAACACCATGCTGCAGGGGGGCTTTGTGCTTCATGCGGCGGTAGAAGAATGTCTTCTGGTTGACCGGGTGCAGCAGCTGCGTGAGTATATCTACAGGCTGACGGACATGGGAGTGTCATTCAGCAGCCAGATTCTGCGGGATATGCATGCCATTCTGTCCGGCGGGGGACGTGAAGAATTCCGAAGAGGCGGCATTCTGATGGAAAAGTATGGGACATACAGTCAGATAAACGGAAGCGATGTAACGGAAGCTGTCAACGAAGTGCTTCGCTTTGCCGCGAAAAAGACAGAAGGGGAGAATCCTTTGGAAAAGGCTGCTGCGATTCACAACCGCATTCTGGAAATTTACCCGTTTTCAGACCGTAATGAACTGCTGGCACTGGCAGCGCTGTATTATGTGACTGCGGAGGCAGGCTATCCTCTTGCGGCACTGAAATTATCAGAAGAAGCATATACGGATCTGTTCCTGTATTACTCCAGAACCCGGGACTGCCGGGGAATGGCACAGGCACTGGGAGAAGCCGTTCTTGCACGTATGGATTTCATGATGCAGTTGACCGGTTATGAAATTTAGGATATGATAAAACAGACTCATGAAACTGGGGGATTTTTTATGAAGAAAATTAAAGATAAATTAATCCGGGAAGGCGTTATGCTTTTCTGTGTGGGACTTGCATTAATTGCAGTCTGGTTTGCTATACATAATACGGACAGCCTGCGGAGCGGGTTTGACGCATTGAATGACATTCTCATGCCGTTCTATATCGGTTTTGTGCTGGCATACCTGATCTGTCCGGTTTACAACGGAGTGGTGAGAAACTTCTATCCGCTTCTGGATGATTGTATGGAAAAAAAGCACAGAGCATATAGGCTGGCCCGTTTGGCAGCCTCTGTTGTGGCTCTGCTGACACTCATTGGAGCTGTAGGTGGTTTCTGCCTGCTGGTTATTCCGGATCTGATTACAAGCATTATGACACTGGTGCAGAATATGCCGGAAACCATAAACGGTATCAGTGACTGGTTTGTAGTCCATGTGGAAGAAAATCCGCAGCTGGTAGCAATCTTCCAGGATAATCTGCAGATGATTACTGACCGTGCCAACGACTGGTTCCAGGGCATCCTGCAGCCTGCCATCGATACAGTAATCAGTGGAGCAGCCATTGGGATTATCGGCACAGTGAATGTTGTTTTCGATGTGTTCGTAGCACTGATTGTCTGTGTATATGTACTCAATAGCAAGGAAATGTTCCAGGCACAGGCTAAGAAGGTGATCCTGGCACTCTTTAAAAAGGAACGTGCAGAGTCCATCTTTGAACTTGGAAATATTACAAATAAAACATTCGGCGGATTTATCAACGGCAAAATTATCGACTCCATCATCATTGGTATTCTCTGCTTTATCGTTATGAGTCTGCTGAAAATGCCGATGCCGACCCTGATCAGCGTAATCGTGGGCATCACCAACGTCATTCCGTTCTTCGGACCGTTCATTGGTGCGATTCCGTCCATCTTCCTGATTCTGATTGTGGATCCGATTGAAGCAGTCAAGTTTGCTGTCTGGGTACTGGTACTGCAGCAGCTGGATGGAAATATCATCGGACCGAAGATTCTGGGAGACTCTACCGGTCTGGCAAGCTTCTGGGTTCTGTTCTCCATCATCGTGTCCGGCGGCCTCTTCGGCTTCGTAGGCATGGTAGTGGGTGTGCCGGTATTTGCCGTATTCTATACTTACGTAACCCGTTTCGTCAACGGCCGTCTGAAGAAGAAGGGACTGGAAACCGATACGGCGGTTTACGAAGAATTTACCAAATATGAAATTGATAAGGAGGATATCTTTGGAAAAGATAGATGCAATCCAGGCTCTTGTGAGTCAGTGGAAGGAGAATAATATTGCGGTCATCTCTGATGCCCCCATGAAAGAATATACGTCATTTAAGGCAGGCGGAAATGCGGCTGCTCTGGTTATGGTGGATTCTGTTCCGCAGCTGCAGCAGGTTCTGGCTGATGTGGCAGGAGCCGGCGTACCGTCCATGCTGCTTGGAAATGGATCCAACACTCTGTTTAAGGACAGCGGTTATGATGGCGTCGTAATCAAGCTGGACGAAAGTTTTTCTGCCTGTGAACATCTGGGCGGCGGCCTGGTAACAGCCGGTGCTTCCGTTCTCATGTCCGTCCTGGCAAAATATCTGCTCCGGGAGTCTCTTTCCGGCTTTGAGTTTGCCAGCGGTATTCCTGGATCTCTGGGCGGTGCTGTATTCATGAATGCAGGTGCCTACGGCGGAGAACTGAAGGATATTCTGGTTTCCGCAACGGCAGTTTCAAGGGACGGCAGCGAAATCCGTGAATTTACTGCAGAAGAACTGCAGCTTTCCTACCGTCACAGCGCACTGGAAGACAATGGCTATATTGCAGTTGCTGCCAAGCTGCAGCTGACACCTGGAAATCCTGAGGAAATTCAGGCTAAAATGCGTGAACTGCTGGAAAAGAGAAACTCCAAACAGCCGGTACAGTATCCGAGTGCGGGAAGCACCTTCAAACGTCCGGAAGGATATTTTGCGGGCAAGCTGATTGAAGATGCAGGCCTGAAGGGTGTAACCGTGGGCGGTGCACAGGTATCCGTACTGCACAGCGGATTTGTAATCAACATCGGCGATGCTACAGCGACAGATATTCTGGATCTGATGGCGCTGGTACAGAATACAGTATATGATAAATTCGGCGTCAAGCTGGAACCGGAGGTACGGATTATTGGATAAGAAGTGGCGGGAGATGGCGGAAGGCTACCGTATGACCTTTGACTGGCATACTCACACCGTCTACTCTCACGGAAAGGGCACCATCGAGGACAACGTACGTATTGCTCATGAGCGGGGCCTTCGTGAGATTGCCATTACCGATCACGGTCCGGGTCATCTGACTTATGGTCTTTCCATGAAAAAGGTACAGGAAATGCGGGCGGAGATTCAGCGTCTGGCATCCGTGTACCCGGATGTGAAAGTTTTGCTGGGTGTGGAAGCCAATACCAAGTACGGTGCACCGTACATTGACCTGACTGAAGAGGAAGAAGCACAGTTTGATATCGTGCTGGCCGGCTACCATTACGGGATACCGGGAGCAGGTATGGTGAAGAACTGGCTCAGCGGACATCTTGGCTGGTTCCGCGGGGAAACCTCTGACCTGAGGGTAAGGAACACCGCCATGATTCTGGATGCGGTTTATAATCATAAGATTCATGTACTGACCCACCCGGGAGACAAGGGACCTTTTGATATTGAAGATATCGCCAGAGCCTGTGCCGATACAGGTACTCTTCTGGAAATCAATATGAAACATGCCCACCTGACTGTTGAAGAGATTCAGGCGGTCATGAAATACGATGTAAAATTTATTATCGGAAGTGATGCTCACGTACCGGAAGCGGTGGGGGCATATCTGGGAAGTCTGGCCCGTGCCTTCGAAGCAGGACTGGAACCGGAGCGGATAGTGAATATAGAAAAGATTTAAGGAGATTCTATGGAAGTTGTAATCATCACCGGGCTTTCGGGGTCCGGAAAAACCAAGGCAGCGGACTGGTTCGAGGACAGGGACTATTACTGTATCGACAATATGCCGCCTGCGCTGATTAAAAATTTCATTGATCTGACCATGTCCGGCAGTAAGAAGATTGAAAAGGCGGCTTTCGTCATCGATATCCGCGGCGGTCAGTTCCTTGGTGACATCGATGAAATCGTGAATCAGCTGGAAGCTGATAAATCCATCGACTTCAAAATCCTTTACATTGAGGCTTCTGATGAGGCCCTGGTACGGCGCTATAAGGAGAACCGCCGCGTTCATCCCCTCAGCATGGAGCCTGTATCAAAAGAAATCATCGGCAAGGAACGTGAAATGCTCAATGGCCTGCGTTCCCGGGCCACATATATTATCGACACATCCTTCCTGAAGGTGGCGGAATTCAATTCTCAGCTGGACAGCCTGTTCAACGAAGGCCACGAAACAGAATCCTTCCTGATTCATATTCAGTCCTTTGCATTTAAAAAGGGTGTTCCACAGGAAGCGGATATTATTATGGACGTACGGTTCATTCCCAATCCGTACTATGTTCCAAGCCTGAAGCACCTGACCGGAAACAATAAGAAGGTTTCACAGTATGTGCTGAAGCATGCCGTAACACAGGAATTTATTGAGTCACTGCATACCATGCTGGCCCGGCTGATTCCATGTTATGTGAAGGAAGGCAAGTACAGTCTCCGTATTGCATTCGGCTGTACGGGCGGTCAGCACCGTTCTGTAGCGGTTGCAAACGAAATGGCACGAATTTTCCGTGAAGAAGGTCGAAGAGTTACACTTGAACATCGTGAACATTAGTGGTATAATATAGGAACA
>JAFYKS010000177.1 GCA_017537495.1 Bacillota bacterium
CTCCGCTCCAGCATAGACTATGATGGTTTCCTGGCCGGCTGGTCTGTATCTGATGTGGATATCCGAAATGCTTACCACGACCAGATTCGTAACCTGAAGGGAACCGGGTACGGGATTTTTGCCAAGTACAACGGTTTCACCGTAAACAAAGGCCAGCTGGTGCCAATCCGCAGCATGGATACCCAGACCCTGGAATCCCTCTATGGTTATGAGCGTGAACGGAATCTGGTACTGGAAAACACCCGTGCCCTGGTGGAAGGCGGCAAAGCCTGTAATGTCCTCCTCTACGGCGATGCAGGTACTGGCAAAAGTTCCACCATCAAAGCATGTGCCCGTCACTTCTTTGACCGTGGTCTGCGTATTGTGGAATTTAAAAAAGACCAGCTGGATGACATCCTGCCGATTATGGAATTCCTCTCTGAAATTCCGCTGAAGTTCATCTTCTACATCGACGACCTGAGCTTCAATGCAGGCGATGACAGTTTCTGCGCCCTGAAAGGAATTCTGGAAGGCAGTGCAGCAAGCTATGCCGGAAACATTGCAATTTACGCAACCAGCAACCGCCGCCATCTTATCAAAGAATCCGTGGAAGACCGCGTGGGCGATTCCCTGCACATTAACGATACCATGCAGGAAACCATGTCCCTGGCTGCACGTTTTGGCCTGTCCATCACCTTCTCCAAGCCGGCAAAGGATCTCTACCTTGAAATCGTAAAGAGCCTGGCTGCCGAATACGGCGTAGACCTGCCGGAAGAAGAACTCTTCCGCCGTGCAGAAGCCTTTGCAATCCGTCAAAACGGCAGAAGTCCAAGAACTGCCAAGCAGTTCCTGCAGCTGACGAAGATAGGGTTGTAGGGTCAGTCTGTTCTCCGCACTTGTCCTCGCAGGCATGAGACAGCCTGTGCTCCTCTCTAGTCCTCGACGCTGGCGCGTCTGCGGAAACGTTCGTCGCACAGCAGTCTCATACAGCAATATTTCAAAAATGTAAAAAACCCCTGACCGTGTGGATTCACACAGCCAGGGGTTTCTTATTTGTTTAAATATAAGTTTTACTTGCCTGCCTTCTTCTCAGGTACGAAGAAGATGAAGCCCAGTGCACATACCAGCATCAGCATTGGATAGAATGCGTATGGGATCAGTGCATAAGTGGAAATGCCTGCAGCAGCTGCTGCATACAGCATCTGTGCACCGTAAGGAATCAGACCCTGACCTACGGATGCGAAGATGTCCAGCAGGGATGCGGAACGTCTTGGGTCGATGCCGAATTCATCGCTGATTTCCTTTGCAATCGGACCAGCCAGTACGATTGCGATGGTGTTGTTTGCAGTGGACAGGTCTACACCCAGAACCAGAGCACCGATGGACAGCATTGCGCCCTTCTTGGTCTTGGTGCGGCTGCGGATGAAGTTCAGTACGAAGTCGATACCGCCGAATTCCTTCACCAGTGCGGAAATTGCTGCTACAGTGATGGAAATAACAGTGATGTCATACATGCCGGTTACACCGCCGCCGATAGCACTGAACATGGTTGCAACAGTCATGGTACCGGTAATCAGGCCTGCAGCAACAGAAGCCAGTGTACCTGCAATCAGAACTACGAATACGTTGATACCAGCCAGAGCGCCGCCCAGTACCAGCAGGTAAGGAATTACCTGAATGATGTTGTATTCACCCAGTTCCACTGCGGATGCAGCACCCAGAGTACTTACAAAGTAAATGACAGCAGTCACGATAGCAGCCGGCAGAACGATTTTGAAGTTCATCTTGAACTTGTCGCTCATTTCACAGCCCTGAGTACGTACTGCAGCGATGGTGGTGTCGGAAATCATGGACAGGTTGTCGCCGAACATTGCGCCGGAAACTACTGCTGCCAGACACAGCGCCATATTGAAGCCTGTAGCTTCAGACACGCCTACTGCGATTGGTGCCAGTGCAGTGATTGTACCTACGGAAGTACCCATGGATACAGAGATAAAGCAGCCAATCAGGAACAGGCCTACTACTGCAAACTGTGCAGGAATCAGGGACAGACCCAGATTTACAGTGCTGGTTACACCGCCTGCGGCTCCTACTGCACCGGAGAATGCACCGGCAGCCAGGAAGATCAGGCACATGGTAACTACGTTTTCATCGCCGATACCCTTTGTGCAGACTGCGATTTTTTCATTGAATTTCAGGGATGGATTCTGGAAGAATGCCACAGCCAGTGCGATTAAGAACGCAACGATAGTCGGCATTGCATAGAAGTCATCCATCAGGATTCCGCTTCCGATGAACAGCACCAGGAAGACCAGAATCGGCAGGAGCGCAACTGCGCGTCCCTTGTTAACAGGTTTCTTTTCCATAACGATATACTCCTTCTTTTACATCAAAACGCTGATCAGTTTCGGCTGATAGCCCTTTTCCTTCAAAGCGTTTACAATCTTTTCTTTATGTTCCGTACCGAAAGCTTCCATGGTAATCTTCAGCTCTACGGCCGCCGAACGGTTGGTGGATACAAACTGGTTATGCTCCAGTTTAATAATATTTCCGCGTTCTTCAGCGATTACATTGGTAATGCGGCACAGTTCACCAGGCTTGTCCGGAAGCAGTGCAGACACAGTGAAAATGCGGTCACGCATAATCAATCCGTTCTGTACCACAGAAGACATGGTGATAATGTCCATATTGCCGCCGCTGAGAACGGAAACAATCTTTTTCTCGCAGATTTCATGCTTCTTTACCAGGTGCTTGAGAGCTGCCACTGTCAGCAGTCCGGAATTTTCCACCACCATTTTGTGGTTTTCCACCATATCCAGGAACGCTACTACCAGTTCATCATCTTCTACAGTGATGATGTCATCCAGTCCTGCCTGCAGATAAGGGAAAATATTGGTTCCCGGTGTCTTTACAGCAGTACCGTCTGCGATGGTGTTCACCTTCGGCAGTGTGGTCACCTGGCCTGCTTTAATGGATTCCTGAAGACAGTTCGCACCGGCTGGTTCCACGCCGATTACCTTAATCTTCGGATTCAGCAGCTTAGCCAGCGTGGAAATCCCGGTAGCCAGACCGCCTCCGCCAACTGGCACCAGAATGTAATCTACCAGCGGAAGTTCCTTGAAGATTTCCATGGCAATAGTCCCCTGTCCCGTTGCCACAGCAGGATCATCAAAAGGATGAATAAAAGTGTAGCCATGCTCTTCTGCCAGTCTTGCGGCATGAGCTGCGGCTTCATC
>JAFYKS010000178.1 GCA_017537495.1 Bacillota bacterium
CATGCCAAGGCACTGGTCCTGTCTCTGGCCCTGTCTTTCGTCAGCACGGTAATCTGCCTGATTCTGGCATTTCCTCTGGGACTGATTCTGAAGGACAGCAAGCTGGGAAAGAAGGGATTCATGGTATTTCTCTTCATCCTTCCTATGTGGATGAACTTCCTCTTAAGAACCATGGCATGGCAGGTTCTGCTGGAAAAGGGCGGGGTTATCAATACTCTTCTGAACGGCATCGGCCTTCCTGACCTGCAGATTATCAATACACCTGCAGCGGTAGTGCTGGGTATGGTATACGATTACCTGCCGTTTATGGTGCTGCCGATTTACAATGCTCTGGTGAAGATTGACAACAACCTGATTGAAGCAGCTTACGACCTTGGCGCAAGCCGCGGCACTGTACTGCGCAAGGTTATTATTCCGCTGTCCGTACCTGGCATCGTAAGCGGTGTAACCATGGTATTCGTACCGTCCCTGACCACGTTTGCCATCTCCAATATGCTGGGCGGAGGCAAGGTAAACCTGATCGGTAACATTATTGAGCAGGAATTTACCGCAAGTTCCAACTGGAATCTGGGCTCCGGCCTGTCCCTGGTCATGATGATCTTCATCGTCATCAGTATGGCCTTTATCGACAAATTTGATAATAACGGGGAGGGCAATCTGATATGAGTACGAAAAAAACTCCTCTGGCCCGTGTCGGCCACGTCCTCTACCTGGCACTGATTGTCCTCTTCCTCTATATGCCGATTGGCACTCTTATGGTGCTGTCCTTTAACGACAGCAAGAGCATGGGTGCATGGCAGGGATTCTCCCTGAGATGGTATCAGGAAATGTTCCAGAATAAAGAAATCATGGAGGCTTTGGGAAATACCCTTTCCATTGCACTGTGGTCTGCAACCATCGCGACTGTAATCGGTGTTCTGGCCTGCATCGGCCTCAATGCCATGGGAGAAAAGAAACGTTCCTTCTTCATGGGGCTGAATAACATTCCGCTGCTGAACGCAGATATCGTAACCGGTATCTCCATCATGATGATGTTCCTGCTCTTTGGAATTTCCCTGAATCTTGGAACAGTTATGTTTGCTCACATTACCTTCTGCATTCCGTACGTAATTCTGTCCGTTATGCCGAAGTTCAAACAGCTGCAGAACCTGACTTATGAAGCAGCCCTGGACCTGGGTGCAACTCCGGTATATGCTTTCTTCAAAATCGTACTTCCGGACATCATGCCGGGCGTGGTTTCCGGCTTCCTGCTGGCGTTCACCATGTCCGTGGATGACTTTGTAATTACACACTTCACCAGAGGCGCAGGCATCAATACACTGTCCACCCTGATTTACAGCCAGGTGAAGGTGGGTATCCGTCCGACCCTGTACGCACTGTCCACGATCATCTTCGTGACTGTACTGGTTGTGCTGGTGGCTGCCAACGTTATGGGAAGCAGAAACAAAGGCGGCAGTACCGGCGGCAGCATGTCATCCCGCAAAATCATTGCTCTCGGACTTTCGCTCTGCCTGCTCCTTGGTTTTTCCGCTAAAATCTCCTTCTTCAAGGGAGCTGCGGCGACAGGGGACACAAGAGGCGAATTGTACGTATATTGCTTCGGTGATTACCTGGATCCTGACCTGATTGAGGAATTCGAAGAGCGGACCGGCTATGCAGTGGTTATGGACTACTTTGATACCAACGAAGAAATGTATCCGGTGGTGAAGAATCAGACCGCGCAGTATGATATTATCTGCGCTTCCGACTATATGATCAATAAGATGACAGGGGAAGGCCTGCTGGATGCCATTGACTTCCGCTACGTGCCGAATTCACAGTATCTGCAGGAAAATGTCCGTGCTTTCGTAAATGAATTCGATCCGGACATGGAACACTGCCTGCCGCATACCTGGGGCACCTACGGCATTATTTATAACACAGAACTGATGGACGAAGTGCCTGACAGCTGGGAAATCCTCTGGAACGAAGAGTATGCACAGCAGTTCATGATGCCGAACTCCATTCGTGAATGTTACATGATTGCAGGTAAGCTTCTGGGATACTCCATGAATACTACAAATGAAGCGGAGCTGGAAGAAATGACAGAGCTTTTGATTAAGCAGAAGCCGCTGGTTTACAGCTATGCAAACGACAATGCCCGTGACCTGATGGTGGGTGAATCTGCAGCCATGGCGGTTATCGCTTCCGGCGATGTGCTCTATGCACAGGAAGAAAATGAGGCGCTGGACTTCGTGGTTCCGAAGGAAGGTACCGAAGTATGGACTGACTGCTGGGCGATTCCGCAGGGTGCAAACAACCTGGAAGGTGCACATGAATGGCTCAACTTCATGTATGAAGAAAATTCTGCACGCCTGAACTTTGAATATCTGACTTATGCGATTCCGAATACACAGATTCTGGATCTGACTGACAATCCAATCCTCAATCCAAGTGATGAGATTCTGTCACGCTGTGAAACCTTGAAAAATCTGGGATCGGAAGCGGATGACATGTACAGTAAGTACTGGAAGGAATTCAAAGCACAGTAAACGAAATAAGATGAATTTCCAGAAAAGACCGGTTTTAATGCCGGTCTTTTTGTGATATACTGGAAAAGATGTGTACGATAAAAGAAGAAAAAAGAAAGGGGAACAGAATGAAAAGAAAACTGATTTTACTGCTGGTTCTGCTGATTGTTTTGGTAAGTGCAGCAGGGGTGGCCCATGCGGATACCACCAGCGTATCCGGATTTACAGGGTCCACTTACACGCATAACGGTGCATTTGCCAATGCCATCATTATCGACGGGGTAGACGTATCCTACGTGCAGAAGAACAATGTGGACTGGAAGAAAGCCAAGGCAGACGGTGTGGATTTTGCCATTATCCGTGTAGGTGCCAGAGGCTATGGCCAGGCCGGAAAACTCATTGAAGACGATTACTACATGCAGAATATTCAGGCTGCAAAAGAAGCCGGCATCATGGTTGGGGCATACTTCTTCTCACAGGCACTGGATCCGCTGGAAGCCTATGCGGAAGCGGCATACACTCTGGAACTTTTAGGCGGAATTGAGCTGGATCTGCCGGTATATATGGACTACGAGTTTGCAGGTGGAAATGCAGGCCGTCTGACCAATGCACAGCTTTCCAAACTGAAGATGACAGAAAATGCGGAAATGTTCTGCCAGACCATCGAAGAAGGCGGATATAAGGCGGGATTTTATGCGAACCGTAACTTCCTGAATAAGACCGTGGACGGTCATGCACTGGGCCAGAAGTGGCCGGTATGGCTGGCGCAGTATAATACCAGCAGTGACTATGCGGGAACTTATCATATGTGGCAGTACTCTTCCAGCGGCTCTATTGACGGATACAGCGGCAGAGTGGATGTGAACTTCATGTACATGGATCCCCATCCGGCGGCGACAAGCTCTCTGTCTCTTGCGGAAGCTACGGTTTCTCTGGTGGGAGGCTCTGACTTTACATACGGTTTTGGCTCCGTCTATGAACCTGTGGTAAGGGTAACGCAGTACGGCATGCCGCTGACAGAAGGACTGGACTATAAGACTTTTTATCTGAAAAATGCTAATGCGGGCACCGCGTATGTCCTGGTTCAGGGCATGGGTTACTATACCGATTATCAGATGGTGCCTTTTAATATAGCACCTTCCACGAACCTGAACGGCATTACTGTGGCACCGATTCCGGATGTCACTTATAACGGCAAGGAACAGGCTCCGGCAGGACTGACTGTTACAGATATTTACGGAAACCGCCTGATGAAGGGCAAAGACTACGTCTACTCCGTACAGAATGCTGTGAATGTGGGAACTGCCACTGTCACAGTGGAATTTATCGGAAACTACAAAGGAACGAAAACGCTGACTTATAATATTTTGCCGGGAGCGCAGAATCTGACGGCTTCCGTGACAAAATACGATGTGGCAATGGCTGACGGACCGTTCAAACTCCAGGGAATCAAGACCCAGTCTCCTGCACCGCTGACATATCGTTCCAGCGATGAAAAGGTAGCTGTGGTGGATTCCGAAGGTGCAGTAACACCAGTGGGTGCCGGAACTGCTGTAATTACAGTAACGGCAGAAGCGACCGCAGGCTACAGCACCGCCTCCATTGAAATTACCGTTAATGTAAGCAAGCCGGAACAGAATATCATTACCAGTGCGGATTCCTATACGAAGACGCGTCTTTCCAAAGCATTCTTCATGGGGGCTGTGGCAGAAGGCGGCGGTAAGCTGACCTACGAATCTACAGACACTTCTGTTGTGAAAGTGCACAGCAGCGGACGTGTGACTTTGATGGGACCGGGGAAAGCGGAGATTATCATCCGCGCAGAGGAAACGGATGCCTTTGCGGCAGGTGAAAAGCGCGTTCCTGTGAAGGTGAAAACCATGGATGAGGAAACCTATCAGGCGAAGTTTGAAAAGAACAAAGCCGGTATTGAAAAAACGAAAGTTGTTTCCCTGAAAGCCTATCCGGAAACGAAAAGGGTGAAGCTCACCTGGAAAAAGTCTAACTCCGGTTATTCTGTGGATTACTACCAGGTATGGCGCTCGTACAAGAAATCCAGCGGCTATACCAAGATTTTCACTTCCAGTGATGCGGAGAAGAAATATTTTGTTCAGACAAAGAATGTAAAGACAAATACCACTTACTGGTATAAGGTCCGCGGTGTGCGCGACCTGGAAGGTAAGCTGGTATATACGCCGTTTACAAAGATTCAGGTGAAGACATCGACAGAATAAGAATAAAGACAGAGGGACTGCAGACTGCAGTCCCTCTGTTTTTATATTCTTAATTATTCGATAACGTGCATGTAGCAGTCCCGCTCTTTTTCCATTTCAATACGGTGGAATGGTGTGGAGAGGCCCGGACTTCCGCCTGTATGCATAAATACAACATTTTCGCCCTGGGCTATTTTTCCGTCCCTGACCATCTGCAGGAGTCCTGCAAATGCTTTGCCGGTATAACATGGATCCAGAATCAGTGCTTCTTTTTCCGCCATGTAATAGATGGCATCGCGGACTTCCTTCAGCGGGTTGTTATAGGCGCCGCCGTCGTATTCGCAGCGGATATCCCAGTCTTCCGGCCTTATTTCCAGCTTCAGGTCATCGCCGTAGAAGCTTCGGCACCGTGCAAAATATTCACTGGCTTCTGTCACTGCATCTTTCCGCGGCATGATGCTGATACCGGTCAGGTGCATCGGCAGCTTTTCGTTGTGGATGCCCACCTGCATGCCCATGTAGGTTCCCATGCTTCCTACCGGGCAGATAATGCGGCAACCTTCGATGCCTGCTTCTTTTACCTGCTCTGCCAGTTCCTGTGCACATTCATAGTATCCCAGGATGCCCAGTTCATTGGAACCGCCGAGAGGAATATAATAAACCTTTTCGCCCTTTGCTTCTTCTGCGGCAGTAACTTCAGAGACCGTCTGATGCATCAGACGTCCTGAAGAGTGGATGCCGTCTTCTTTCTTCAGATATACGTCACAGCCCATTAAACCGTCCAGGAGCAGGTTTGCAGACAGTTCGCCCGGATACTCGTCCACGCATACAATCGCGCCTCTCATGCCGTATTTACGGGCTACAGCCATGGTCAGGCGACCGTGGTTGGTCTGCGCGCCGCCTACGGTCAGCAGGAAGGTACAGCCCTGGTCTTTCGCATCTTTCAGCAGGTATTCCAGCTTGCGCAGTTTATTGCCTCCCATGGCCAGCGGTGTCAAGTCATCTCTCTTGATGTATAAATTGATACCCAGATCCTTGGAAATGTTCGCCAGATATTCCAGTGGGGTAGGCAGATGAAGAAAATCGATTTTTTCGCGTCCCAGTAACATGATATACCTCCTTGTTGAAAAACAGATTTGACTACTTTTCATTTTAGCACAATGGTGTTAAAATAGGAACAGAATATTTTGACGTAACGAAGGAGGAAGAAGATATGGCATTTATGGATAAGTTAGGTCAGATTGCAAGCAAAGTAGGCGATGTAGCAGGGGATACCCTGGATTACAGCAAGGCTAAGGGGAAGGTGGTTCTGGAGCGCGGAAAAATCAAGGATGAAAAAGAAGCGCTGGGTGAATATGTATACCTGACCATTAAGGCTGGAGGGTCTCCGGATCTGGAAAAAATGAAGAAGTACTGTGATGAGATTGATGCTCATCAGGCTGAAATAGAGAAACTGGAAGCAGACGCAAAAAAGAGCGGTCAGGACATTTCCGGTGCATTCCATAAGGATGGTACAGTATAATGTTTGGGGTTCTGGTAAATGTAGCGACAGTTCTCATCGGCAGTACCGTTGGGCTGTTATTCCGCAAAATGATTCCGCAGAACGCTACCGACTTTGTAATGAAGGGGATTGGCCTGTGTACCATTTATATCGGGATTGACGGGGCTCTGGGCGGCACCAACCCGCTGATTGCCATCATCTCCATGGCGGTGGGGGCACTGATTGGTGCGCTGGCGGATTTGGATAAGCATCTGAACCACTTCGCAGGAAAACTGGAAGACCGGTTTAAAAATAAGGACGGCAGCGGTCCATCCATCGCAGAAGGGTTCGTAACTGCCAGTCTGGTGTTCTGTGTGGGTGCTATGACTATCGTAGGTTCTCTTCAG
>JAFYKS010000179.1 GCA_017537495.1 Bacillota bacterium
ATGTAAAGCCGACTCTGGAAAAGGAAATGCTGGGTATTTACCTGACCGATCATCCGTTGAATGATTACGTGAAGCAGATGGAAAAACTGGCTACCGTAACCAGTGACCAGCTCAATCATGCGGCAGAAGGTGTGGAAGCCGGAGATCCGAATGCAGACTGCATAGCCTGCGGCACTGTTGCCACAGCAGCCTGCGGAAAGAAAATTCAGGACGGCATGCAGGTCATCATGGCCGGTATGATTGATACAAAGAAAACCCTGATTACCAAGAGCAGCAAGATGATGGCATTCCTGCAGCTGGAGGACCTGTACGGTGTGACCGAAGTTGTGGTCTTCCCGAATGTATATGAACGCTGTCTGAATGCAATTGAAGTGGATAAGGTAGTAGCCGTAAAGGGTACTCTGAACTTCAAGGAAGAAGAAGCACCGAAGGTGCTGGCCGACGAGGTGCTGACCATCGAAGAAGCCTTCGAAAAGGGATTCAGCCAGAGAGGCGGATACCGCAGCAGTCAGCAGCAGAATCCGGCGGCCGCAGCTCGGCCGCAGCAGAAACCTGCGTCAGTGCCTGCTGAAGCAGCAACGGCGGACGAAAAGCCTGTGGGAATGGTGAAGGTGAAACTGACCGCAGACATGAACATGGAAGTAACCCTGGAACAGGTGAAGAGCGTGCTGAAGCGCCATCCGGGAAAGGCGCAGGTGCTGATTTACCTGCCGGAAGGCAAGACCCTTAGGACAGACCGTCAGCTTTGGGCAGAGCCGGACAGAAATCTCGGAATTCAGCTTGCGGCCATTCTGGGAAAAGAAAATGTGAAATTGCAGAGGGAATAAATTTATGAAGAGAATTGCAGTACTGACCAGCGGAGGAGATTCTCCGGGTATGAATGCAGCAATCCGTGCAGTCGTGCGGTGCGGCATCGATAAAGGCATGGAAGTGTATGGTGTAAGCCGTGGATATGAAGGACTTCTGGATGGAGAAATCCGTCAGATGGACCGGAATTCCGTGGGAGATATTCTCCATAAGGGAGGCACTATCCTGAAGACAGCCAGAAGTGAACGGTTCCGCACCCCGGAAGGTGTAAAAAAGGCGGCGGAAATGCTGCGGACTTTCGGCATTGAAGGTCTGGTTGTGGTCGGCGGTGACGGATCTGCCAGAGGTGCAAGGGAACTTTCTCTCCGAGGTATCACCGTAATGTGTCTGCCGGGGACCATTGATAATGATCTGAATTACAGCGATGTTACCATCGGTTTTGATACGGCTGTAAATACGGTTCTGGAAGCCATCACTAAACTTCGTGATACTTCCTCTGCTCATGACAGAACCACCGTGATTGAAGTAATGGGACGTGACTGCGGGGATATTGCACTGTATGCAGGTCTTGCAGGCGGTGCAGAAGCCGTGCTGATTCCGGAAATTCCGGTTGATGTGAATGAAATCTGCCGCCGCATCATTGAAGGCAGCCATCGCGGCAAGCTTCACAGCATCGTAATCAAAGCAGAAGGAACAGAAATGACCAGCGGCGAACTGGCACGCCTCATTGAAGAACGCACCGGTAAAGAAACACGGAAAGTTGTACTGGGTTATCTGCAGCGCGGCGGAAATCCTACTTTAAATGACCGCAATCTGGCAACTCTGACTGCGGCTAAGGCTGTGGAACTGCTGTATGCAGACTCTCCAAGCAAAGCCATCGGTATGAGCCAGGGTGCTATCGTAGCTTATGACCTGGAGGATGCTCTGGCTATGCCGAAAGAGTTTAACCAGAATATGTATGATCTGATTTCCGTGCTGAGCAAGTAGTGGAGAAGAGGAATCGAGGAACTATGGAAAGAACAGTAGTAATCTATAAAAGTAAATACGGTGCCACTGAGCAGTATGCCCGCTGGATTGCAGATGAACTGAACTGCGATCTGGTGAGAGCAGAAGATTTCAAAGCAAAACATTTCGCCAATTATGATAACATCATCTTTGGCGGCGGCCTGCAGGCCGGTGGTATCAAGGGCTTCGAGCTGATTAAAAAGAACCGCTGGATCCTGAAGGAAAAGAAGGTTGTGACTTTTGTGGTGGGTCTCAGTGTAGATGACAGACAGAACCGCATTGATGTCCGCGATATTAATCTGGATAAGCCGGAGCTGCGGAACATGACCCTTTATTACTGTAAGGGCGCATTCCATCCGGAAGCGGTGACGGGAATTGATAAGGGCATTATCAAAGTCTGCATCCGCATGCTGGAGGGAGAACGTTATACCGGAACCGATGCTCAGAAGCAGCTTTATAAGGATATGACAGAAGGTGCCGATTATATTGACCGTAAGTATATCGAACCTATCGTAGCAGAATTTAGACCGAATTAAAAACGAATTAAAAAGAGCCGGCTGTATGCCGTGCGATTCCGCAGACGCTTTTGCGTCGAGGACAAGCACGAAATACAGACCGGCTTTCTATTCTTCATCGTCCACACTGTGGATGTCTACGCCAAGATCGTTCCCCAGTACACCGGCAAAGGTGATGGCAGCAGATCCAAAGCGGCTCCGGATGTCATCCATGGTACGTTCGATTTTTTCTCCCTGCTGGTGACTCTGGTTGTCCGCAGAAAAGAGACTGATCTGTTCTTCCACCATCTCATCACACAGATTGATGGCGGTGACTGTCAGCATGCGGATCGGTGCACCCGGCCGCCAGCTTTCGTGAATCAGCTCCATGGCGGTGTGAGTCAGTTCTGATGCCAGATTGGTAGGGATAAGCAGCTGCTTCTGGCGGCTGATGGTTGTGAAAGTTGGGTCCTTTATATCCACTTTCACACCGAAGGCCTTCAGTTTATGGTGGCGGAGCCGGCTGGCTACCGTATCGGAAAGGCCTGTAAGAGCGGTAATGATATCGTCTTCGTTCATCAGGTTTCGGCGGAAGGTGATGCCGTTTCCAATGGATTTTACAGGTTCGGCTTCTCCGTAGCGAGCCACTGGGGCATCATCGTAACCGTTGGCATAGTTCCAGAGCATCTGCCCCTGTTTTCCAAGGAGGGCTGTCAGCATTTTTGGATCACTTACAGCTATGTCGCCGATGGTTTTGATACCGGATTTCAGCAGCCGCTCGGAAGTGGATTTTCCTACGAAAATCATGTCCCGTGCCGGAAGAGGCCACAGGATATCCCGGAAGTTTTCACGGGTGATTTCTGTAGTGGCGTCAGGCTTTTTATAGTCGCTGCCCAGCTTGGCAAAGATTTTGTTGAACGATACGCCGGCAGACAGGGTCAGCCCGGTTTCTTCGCAGACAGTACGGCGGATGTCATCGGCGATTTCTTTTCCGGTGCCGAAGAGACCCTGGCTTG
>JAFYKS010000180.1 GCA_017537495.1 Bacillota bacterium
CCAGGTTTGGTGCGTGCAGAGGGCTAATACGGTAAAAAGTTCCATATTTTGCAATCCGGAATTTTTCATTGGCCTCGCCGTTGTAGCCATCAATGACGCACTTGGCCAGGTCCGAGATTTTGCTGGCGAACTGAACATTCAGACAGTAACCGCTATTGGCTTTGATTGCCCAAGTGCCGGACCAGTCCTTGCCGGTGTTGGTTGTGGAGCTGCCGGATGTGCTGCCGCTGCTGACAGACTTCAGGTACAGGGTCTGCTGGCTGCCGTTGACCTTAGTCCACATGTTGATGCGGTTTCCCACGGTGGATTTCTTATTATTTGCTACATCAATATACAGGTTCGGATTGGCTTTGTTTCTGAAGCGGTATCCGTCACTGTACTTCTCCACGCTCCAGAGGCTGGCAGAGTCGCCGTTGCTCCAGGTGTGACAAACCAGCTGCTGACCCGCCTTGCCGTCCTTACCATAGAGACAGTTGAGAGCCAGATTCGGTGCATGTACCGGGCTGATGCGGTAGTAACCGTTAATGTAGGTAATGTCGAAAAGTTCGTTGGACTCGCCGTTATATCCGTCTATGCAAAGCTTGGCAGATCCGGATGTTTTGCTGGCGTACTGTACGTTCAGGCAGTAGCTGCCATTGGCCATAATCGCGTAACGGCCGTTTGGAATCAGCTGATTTGCTGCAGGTGCAATCACCGGGCTGCCGCTGTTGCTTTTATTTACATCCGCACCGTCCTTCTGGAGGCGGAATGCCTTCAGGTTCTTCGTGGAGCCGAAGGTTACCACGCGGTCTTTGGTGCAGGTTGTGCTGTTATCCTTCCAGTTCTGTTCGATAACAGTCATGGACTTTCCGTTTACAGACTTAATGATAAACCAGTGTCCCCTGTCCTTGCTGTTTGTCTGATAGCCGATATCCCCCGGCTGTACTTCTGAAGCATTCACCTGACGGAAGCTGTATCCCTTTTCAGAAACCGTAGGAATACGTCCGGTCTCGAGGCTGTACACACTTACAGCAAACTTCTGACTGTAATAACGTTTTACATATGCAGCACAGCTATATGTGCTGTCTTCGTTGTGGTTCCCAATCTTGTAGTAGGCCGGCACACCATTGAAGGTATCTACGGTCACCTGTCTGTCTCCAAAGGTGACCTTGGATGCAGCGAAAGCACCGCCTGTGGCAGTCACTACCATACAAAGGGTAAGTATCACTGCGAATAATTTTCTGTGATTTCCTTTTCTCTTCATTGTTTTTTCCTTTCTCTTATTCTCCGGAATTCGTTTTCTTATGGGTTGATTATATGATTTCTCATAAAAATTAAAAAGCGGAAGAACCGGTCTCTCAATGCTTCCCGAATCTTCCACTTTTTACTCATTTTCTGCTGTTAAAATTCAAACCCGCTGTCCTTCAGAAGAACAATACCATCTCTCTCCTTGAGAATCCCCATGCGCACCTTCCACTCATCCATGCCGATAAAGCTGGCCAGTCTGTGAGGAACCAGCAGGGCTTCCCCATCTGACAGATCCACTTCATGCATGGTACTGAAGATGATCCGGATAGTCCTGGCAGCAAGTGCTTTGCTGAAATCAGAAGATCCCATTCCCCTCAGCTTCTCATGAAGTGCTTCCGCCTGTTCAGCGGAGAACAGCTGCAATGCATACCCATCTTCCAGAGAAATCCCCAGATACCGGTGTGTCTCCAGCAGGCCGCGTACCTCTTCATTGACGTCTGCTTCATAACCTTCTTCTGTCCATCTGAAATCCAGAATCCATTCCTTCATATTTTATCCCCCTTTATTTATCCACGGTTAAATCTCTTTCCACCTGATGCAGGCTGCCGTCCCCTTCGGTATATTCACGGCTGACACCCTTGCCTGTACTTGCTCTGAAGCTGAGATTCTTCAGGCGCATTCCGCTGTTCATGCCAAAGACATCATATTCATATAGGCCTCTGACAGCCAGCCGTCTGCAGAGCTTTTCTGCGTCCATATTCGGATTTTCATCCGCAAGCCGCTGAATTTCTGTCATACGTTCCGGAATCTGTTCCCATCCCAGCAGTCCGCCCTGACTTCTGATGTTCTTTTCCGCCTGACGGTACAGTGCACGGCCGCCGCTGTTCACTGGGCCGGACTGCCATTCCGGCACGATATGTGCCGCCGCTTCACTGTAAACATAGTACTGGTTTGTGCTGATCCGCTCACCCAGCATACGGTTCTGACAGTCATCGATAATGTAAATCATTTCCTGCAGCATGTCCTTCCGCTCGGATGCCAGATAAGATACATCCAGTCCGGCCTGTTCAAGCTCTGCCGGTGACAGGTTCCAGTCTTCCAGTCCGGCGAAGTCTTCATCCCGGATTGCCCACAGCATCTTGCGGTAGTCACTCCGGTTCAGTCCCCTACGGCTGCGTATCAAAATCGCATTCAGCCGGCGCATTTCATCATAATGGCTGATTTCGCGGTCTTTACTGTAGTAATCCGCTACCCTCTGCTCCAGCGGTATCATGACCGGAATCCGGCGCTGCCGTGTATATGCATCATTCTGCTGATGATAATAGTTCATCCATGCAGCAGGCATGTTTTCATCCATCAGACGGATTGCATCCCGCATTCTGGTCAGCTTCTGCCGATGTTCCGCAGGCAAATATGATGCCGGGATCTGACCGTTCAGGAAGCGTCCGGCTCCATCACGCAGTTCCGGTTTCTGAAACTCCTCAGGCAGACTGCTCCAGATAAAGTTGGAATCGGCCTTCATCCGTCCCGAAACATAATCCCCCAGACTTTTCAGCGATCCGAACAGGCTTGCCGATACATAGCCATTCTTAAGACACCAGAGAAATGCAGGGATTTCTGCCATGTTCCACAGTTTTTCATTGTCCGCCATCTGATTCGCAGCCAGAACCACTTTCTGCCCGCTGAGCAAAATATTCAGAAAGCTGGCTTCTGTCAGCTCCTGCGTACATTCCGGTCCGCAGGCCAGCGTTGAATCAAATGTGTTGCAGTACCACGGCAGGAAAAGTTTTGCCGGTTCAGACTGACGGTGCATCACCTGAAACAGGTCACGTTCTGTCAGGCGCTGCAGCCCTTCGCTTGCCACCCAGTCCGGACTGCACCAGTTTTCTGCTGAAAAATCATGATCCTGCTCACGCAGGCAGCGGGCCAGTGCAGAGTCTTCTCCTGTGAGAAGCCTGCGGCATTCCTGCGCTTTCTCTGCAAAAATCTCTTCCAGTGCCGTCCTTGTTTCTCCTGTCAGCCAGCATTCCTTCAGCTCTGCTTCTGCTTCTTTCAGCAGTGTCAGACAAGGAAGGAGATACTCTTCTGCTAATGATTTAGCAGTATACGGCCACGTTGCGGCATCCCGTTCTGCCTCCTGATTGCCCTGCAGTGCCAGAGCAAGTGCAAGAATTAGCTTTGTCCGCAGCCGGTAACCCGGTTCTTCGGCCGTTTCCAGCAGAGTCAGTGCCTTTCTTGCCTCATTGGCCGCACATGCTGTCCAGTATCCGGTATTGTCTCCGCCGTTCTGCGCCAGTTCCAGACAGGTCTGTGCCAGCTTGCTCTGCAGCACACCTTCAAACAGTTCCTCTTCAAAATCCAGCAGAATCTGCAGTTCTTCATTAAAACCATACTTTCTGATCAGTCCACAGAGAACACGCCCCACAGTATCAGGATACTTTTTCCACCATTTCAGCAGATGTTCCAGCAGAACGATTTCTTTTTTCTGATTATATGTATCAAGAGGTGTCCAGTAGTATTTCACTATATATTCCAGTATCTCCTGACGTTCCGGCCCATCCTGCAGGCAGTCAGCCAGTTCTTCAAGGTGCAGCAGAACCTCCTCGCCTGCGGCATCTACGGTTTCAACGACATATGTTTTTCTCAGAAGTTTCCAGAAAAGTTCTGCAGCAGCGCCTTCTTTCATCTGTCCGTTTCCGTCAGCCAGCCTGGTCAGAGGCATATCCTCCAGATTTTCCGCCAAGAGCAGACTTTTTTTCCACGGTATCAGTATCCCCGGTTCTGCCAACTGCAGAAGAAGTTCTTTCAGTTTCATATCTTCCAGCATACTGACCTGTACCGGGAATCCGCAGCTCACCACTGCCAACAGATCCGCCGCATCCGGATTCAGTGCTCCAGTCTGCTCCTTCATATCCACAGCTTCCGGATAACAGTCATCGGCCACATCCAGGGCTGCTTCAAACAGTTCCACAAGCTTAGCAGCCAAATCCTCGTCTGACATTCCGCTGTACAGATGTTTTCCGATACCGGTGTCCATGGAAGCAAGCTGGCGGAGCAGGATTCTTGCCCGACTCCGTGAATAGGCAGCTGCCAGCAACGGATAATCTTTGTACCATTCTGCGGCCGTCTCTTCCACTTTTTCGCAGGCCGCAGCAACGGTACAGGACAAAGGCGATGAAATTTGATCCTCATACTCCGTTAACTGCTTCAGTGCATAGGACATATCTTCTATTATATATTGCCTCTGCTCCTCATCCTGCAGATTGCTCCGGATGATCTTCACGATATCGTTATAGCGGCGGCCCCAGCGCCGCAGATCACTCTCTGTCTGCTCGCTGCTCCAGGTATAGGAATGATTCTGCAGCAGGGCTCTCATCATATCGGTATATGCAGATGCAGACCGCTGCTTTCTGGTCCCTCTGCGATTCAGTTCCAATAACAGCCCATAAAGGGAAACAGGTGGTTCGACTCTTTTATCCGTTCCGGGTGCCTCTATGAGCCTTGGCTTTTTCAGCGTTTGTACACCGTGTACAGCAGGAAAATCCTGCTGATTATCGCCTTCCTCTGCAGACTCAGCAAACGCCCTCGCCTCCGCCTGTTCAATACGCAGTGCCTCTTCTTTTTTTAAAGGTATCTCGTCCAGTATTTCCAAAAGCAGTTTGATTGCTGCACGCTGTCTGGAGTCCAGATTCTGCAGTGCCTGCCACCGGTTCAGTTTTTTCAGTACATCCTGATCCGCCTCACTTAAATCCAGTGGACCTGTTCCTGGTCCCAGGATTCCGTCAGTCTGGAGCTGAACGGTCAGTTTGCTGCCTGCACGAAGCTGAGCTGCATAACGTTTTGCCGACTGTTCACTGGTATTACTCATATTTTTAACTTTTTCTATGTATTCTCTTTCGTTCATACCATCTTTTCCTCCTGGTCCTCTTATCTTATATTATAAATACCCCTTTTACATTTTACAAGCCTTCGCTGGCCGTCATACAAATTGAAACCGTTCTTCATTTCTGTCACGGAACAGTTTGAATACACAGTCCAGTACGTCATCTTCTACCCGCAGGAACTGGGTGTTCCCATTCCGGCTTTCTCCGATTTCCAGTATGCATACATCTGTACAGTCATCCGCAGAATCCTCATCGTCGTCTGCAAGAGGTTCCATCATGGAACTGCAGATTTCAATGTCTTCTGCTGTCAGCGGAAGCAGAACGATATACTGCTTTCTTCCCACTCGAATGCGGTCCAGGACCTCAAAATCCACACCCTTTCCGGTGTCTTCATTGATCAGATATAATTTTTCAGCCATGATATTTCTCCCATTTCTTCTGCAGTTTACTGTAAATTTCAAAACTGCCCTGTTTCAGTTCGTGCCCCTC
>JAFYKS010000181.1 GCA_017537495.1 Bacillota bacterium
CCGGGCAGAGGCAAGGTAAAGTCTGCGGTAGGCATCGGTAGCCTGCTGCTTGCCGGCATCGGCGATACCATGAGAGTATCTCTGACTGCAGATCCTGTGGAAGAAATTTATTTTGCCAAGGAAATCCTGCGCAGCCTGGGACTGAGAAAGTCCGCCATCAATCTGGTATCCTGTCCAACCTGCGGCCGTACCAAGATTAACCTGGAAGGCCTGGCAAACGAGGTGGAACGTCACCTGGATGAGCTGGAAAGCAATTGGGGAGACCGTCCTGGTATCACTGTGGCAGTTATGGGCTGTGCGGTAAACGGACCGGGAGAAGCCAGAGAAGCAGACTACGGCGTAGCCGGCGGCGACGGCAAGGGTCTGCTGTTTGCAAAGGGCGAAATCGTCCGCACCGTACCAGAAGCGGAAATTGTTCCGGCTTTATTACAGATGATTAAAGAGGGGATGTAATGAAAAATCTGATCGAGAAAGCCGTGGGCTGGGAGTCCATCGGTGATTATCCAAGAGAATCTTTTACATATACCATAGACCGTGCGGTCATTCAGAAAGAAACAGGGGTTTTGTCCATCGGCATGACCCTTAATTTCATCATGCCTCATTTAGATATGGAGAAGGTGAAAGCAAGCCTGATTCATAAGATTGACGGTATCAAAGGCGTGAAGTTTGACTATAACTATCAGAACGTGATTCTGCGGACTGATGACATCGTGCGCCTGTTCATTCCTCACATGATTGAACTGGTCAACGGAGATTATACGGCCATCACCAAAACCATCCGTACCGAGCATTTTACCTGGGATGGAAAGAATCTGGCCATCGAGTCTCTGGGCAAAGTCGGCACTGAACAGCTGAATCTTCACGTGTCCAAGCGTTTCAAAATGCTGCTGGACGACTATTTCGGAATCAAGTCTGATGTTTCCTTCGTAAACAACGAAGACCTTTACGAGCAGATTCATGAAGAAATGGAAGCAGGCGAAAAGCAGGATATCGAAGAGTCCATGAAGAAATACAAGGAAGCCAAGGCCAAAGATGCAGAAAAGAAACCTGCAGCCATCGGTGACGGCGGAAATGGCGGTTTTAACGGAGGCGGCTTCGGCGGTAATGGCGGAGGCGGCAAGCAGGGCGGCGGTGGCTGGAGAAAGAAAGAAAAAGAACTTCCTGCAGAAGGCAACCGCATCATGGGTAAGGACATCGTAGGAGAAGCCAATACTGCTCTCATGGACATCGACCCGTCACTGGGAACTGTCATCGTGGAAGGGATTCTCTTTAAGAAAGAGAGCCGCGTCATTCGAAGCGGAAACCACCTGGTTACCATGCTGATTACTGACGAAAGAACCACCATCTGCTGCAAATGTTTTGCCAGCGAGACCAAGTGGGGTGAAATTGACAGCCTGCTGAGTCCCGGTACCGGTGTGAAAATCCGCGGGGAAGTTCAGTTCGATACTTTCGAAAACATGAACACCATCATGATGAAGGACATCGAAAAGACCGATAAGAAAATCGGTGACGACCGTGTCGATACCTGCGAACTGGGCAAGCGTGTAGAACTCCACGCCCACACCAAAATGAGCATGATGGACGGCCTCAACGAAGTTTCCGACATCGTGGGCAAGGCAGCAGCCTGGGGACATCCGGCCGTTGCAATCACTGACCACGGCGTGGTACAGGCATTCCCGGACGCAGCCAAGGAAGCCAAGAAACAGGCTGGCAAGGGACGTCCGATTAAGATTTTATATGGTATGGAAGGCTACGTTTTCGACGACAGCGACTGCATCAGAGAAGACGGAAGCATTGACTATAAGCGCAAAGGCACCAACCACATCATCCTGATGGCAGCAACCCAGGAAGGTCTGAAGAATATCTACAAGCTGGTATCCTTCTCCCACCTGGACTACTTCTATAAGAGACCGCGTATTCCTTGGTCCGTACTGGAAGCCAACAGAGAAGGCCTGATTATCGGCGGCGCATGCGAAGCCGGTGAAGTGTATCAGGCTATTCTGAACAAGCTGCCGGATGAAGAAGTGGAGCGCATTGCGAGCCGCTATGACTACCTGGAAATCCAGCCGCTGATTAACAACCGGTTCATGCTGGAAAAGGGACTGGTCAGCAGCTACGATGAACTGAAAGACATCAACCGGCGCATTGTGGCCCTGGCAGACAAGCTGGGCAAGCTGGTGGTAGCTACCACCGATGCTCACTACCAGGACGAAACGTCGGCAATTTACCGAAATATCCTGATGGCAGGACAGGGCTACAAGGATGCGGAAAACGGCACCGGACTCTACCTGCGGACCACCGATGAAATGCTGGAAGAATTCAGCTACCTGGGCGAAGAGACGGCCAGAAAGGTGGTTATCGATAACACCAACGCCATCGCAGATATGTGCGATGGAGATATTTTGC
>JAFYKS010000182.1 GCA_017537495.1 Bacillota bacterium
GTGAAGCAAACGTAGATTACACTGTTTACAAGAACACTCTGGTAAAGAGAGCAATCGACGGCACTGTATACGCAGGTCTGGCTGAAGTTCTGGACGGTCCTTCCGCACTGGCAATCAGTACTGAAGATGCTACTGCTCCAGCTAGAGTATTAAATGAAATCATCAAGGATTTCAAGAAGATGGAATTCAAGGCAGGTGTTGTTGAAGGTACTTTCTTCAATAAGGAAGGTATCCAGGCAGTTGCTGACATTCCAGGCAGAGACGTTCTGGTTGCTAAGTTCCTGGGCAGCATTCAGTCCCCAGTTAGCAAGGCAGTTAGAACCTTCCAGGCAATCGCAGATGCTAAGGCTGAAGCTTAATTTAAAGCCTGAACATAAAAACAAACAAACGAAATCAAACGTGCTGACGCAAAGCGCAGCATAAACATCCAAAATAATATTGAAATTTTGAAAAGGAGAAATTTAAAATGACTATTGAACAGATCATTGAAGCTATCAAGAACATGACAGTTCTGGAATTAAACGAATTAGTTAAGGCTTGCGAAGAAGAATTCGGCGTATCCGCTGCTGCTCCAGTTGCAGTTGTTGCAGGTGGTGCTGCTGCAGAAGTTGAAGAACAGACTGAATTCAACGTAATTCTGGAATCCGCTGGTTCCGAAAAGATCAAGGTTATCAAGGCAGTAAGAGAACTGACTGGCCTGGGTCTGAAGGAAGCTAAGGAAGTAGTTGACGGTGCTCCATCCACTCTGAAGGAAGGCGTAGAAAAGGCTGAAGCTGAAGCTATCAAGAAGTCTCTGGAAGAAGTTGGCGCTGTAGTAGTTCTGAAGTAATTCAAGCGAAAGCCGATTTTAAAAACAGCAAATCAAGAGGACAGATTAATCTGTCCTCTTTTTTCGTCTCCGGAAGGGCGGATTTTGACCCGAAAAATAACAGGATAAAAATTTCCAAAAAGTTTGAAAAGGGTATTGACTTATTGACAAAACCGTTATATAATATTAGACTGCCACACAAAGTAATTTTGTTAAGAATATAAGGAGTGATAAAGATGCCAAGACCTATACAAGTAGGTAGAAAAGAGCGTATGACGTTCGCTAAGATCAATGAAGTATGCGAAATGCCTAACCTGATTGAAATGCAGACTGCTTCCTATGACTGGTTCATTAAGGAAGGTCTGAGAGAAGTTTTTGAAGACATCTCCCCGATTAAGGACTATGCCGACAATCTGGTTCTGGAGTTCATTGACTATTCTCTCACCGATGCTCCAAAGTATGAGCAGGAAGAGTGCAAGGAAAGAGACGTTACTTACGCTGCACCCCTCAAGGTTAAAGTTCGCCTGATTAACAAGGAAACCGGAGAAGTGAAGGAACAGGAAGTTTTCATGGGTGATTTCCCTCTGATGACTGAAAAGGGTACCTTCATTTATAACGGGGCTGAACGAGTAGTTGTAACTCAGCTGGTTCGTTCCCCTGGACCTTACTACGACGTTACTGTTGATAAATCCAATAACAAGCTGTTCTCCACAACCATCATCCCTAACCGTGGTGCATGGCTGGAATACGAAACTGACTCCAACGAAATTATTTCCGTTAGAGTTGACCGTACCAGAAAGCAGCCTGTTACAACCCTTCTGAGAGCACTGGGCTTTGGTTCCAACCAGGAAATCATCGATATTTTCGGTGAAGATTCCCGTCTGATGAAGACTCTGGATAAGGATACCGCGACCAACTATGAAGAAGGTCTGAAGGAAATTTATAAGAAGTTAAGACCAACTGAACCGCCAACAGTGGAATCTGCAAAATCTCTGCTGAATTCCCTGTTCTTCGATCCGAAGAGATACGATCTGGCTAAGGTTGGCAGATACAAATATAATAAGAAGCTTGGTTTATCTAACAGAATCGTAGGCGTAGTGGCAGCCGAAGATGTAATTGATCCAAACACCGGAGAAATCATGGTGGAAGCGGGTCAGAAGATTGGTAGAGACCTTGCTTTTGCCATTGAAAATGCAGGTGTGGAATACATCATGGCATATGCAGTGGACAAGGATAAAGAAGGTCAGATTACTAAGGTAATCGGCAGCCGATTTGTAGATCTGAAGGCTTATGTGGACGTAGATCCGGATGAACTGAAGATTGCAGACAAGGTATTCTATCCTGTTCTGAAGGAAATCCTGGATGCATGTACCAGTGAAGATGAAATTAAGGATATGCTGGTGGCAAGAAAGAATGATCTGTCTCCAAAGCATATTATCATGGAAGACATCATTGCTTCCGTAAGTTATATCCTGAACTTGAACTATGGCATCGGCTCAGTTGACGATATAGACCATTTAGGTAACAGAAGATTAAGAACCGTTGGCGAACTGCTGCAGAACCAGTTCCGTATCGGTCTGGCCAGAATGGAAAGAGTTGTAAAGGAAAGAATGACCATTCAGGACATCGACGTTACAACTCCTCAGGCTCTGATGAACATCCGTCCTGTAACTGCAGCTATCAAGGAGTTCTTCGGCAGCTCCCAGCTGTCCCAGTTTATGGACCAGAACAACCCGCTGGCAGAACTGACTCATAAGAGAAGACTGTCCGCGCTGGGTCCTGGCGGTCTGTCCAGAGAAAGAGCCGGCATGGAAGTTCGAGACGTACACTATTCCCACTACGGCAGAATGTGTCCAATCGAAACTCCAGAAGGTCCGAACATCGGTCTGATCGGTTCTCTGACCACCTATGGTGTAATTAACAAGTATGGTTTCATTGAAACCCCATTCCGTGTAGTAGATAAGGAACGCGGTGTAGTAACCGATGAAATCCACTATCTGACTGCCGATGAAGAAGAAATGATGATCGTGGCACAGGCCAACGAACCTCTGGACAGCGAAGGTCACTTTGTGAATGCAAAGGTTGCTTCCCGTGGTGAAAAGGGCGAAATCGCTCTGGTAGGCCGTGAACAGATTGACTACATGGACGTATCTCCTAAGCAGGTAGTATCCGTTGCGACTGCAATGATTCCGTTCCTGGAAAACGACGACGCAAACCGTGCCCTGATGGGTTCCAACATGCAGCGTCAGGCAGTTCCTCTGCTGGTTGCAGAAGCTCCAATGGTTGGTACCGGTATGGAATACAAGGCTGCGAGAGACTCCGGCGTAGTAATTCTGGCCAAGAATACAGGTACTGTAGAATACGTTGATGCTGATAAGATTGTTATCAGAAGAGACGCTGACAACGGTACTGATTCCTATACATTATTAAAGTTCAAGCGTTCCAACCAGGGTACCTGCATCAACCAGAGACCGATTGTAAGCCACGGCGAACACATCGAAGCTGGTGAAGTAATTGCAGACGGTCCATCCACCGACCTGGGTGAAATCTCCCTGGGTAAGAACCTGCTGATCGGCTTCATGACCTGGGAAGGTTATAACTACGAAGACGCAATCATTCTGAACGAAAGACTGCTGATGGAAGACGTACTGACTTCCCTGCATATCGAAGAATACGAAGCAGAAGCACGTGATACCAAGCTGGGACCTGAAGAAATCACCCGTGACATTCCAAACGTTGGTGATGATGCTCTGAAGGATCTGGACGAAGAAGGTATCATCAGAATTGGTGCGGAAGTTAACTCTTCCGACATTCTGGTTGGTAAGGTAACTCCTAAGGGTGAAACCGAACTGACTGCAGAAGAAAGACTGCTGCGTGCAATCTTTGGCGAAAAGGCCAGAGAAGTAAGAGATACCTCCCTGAGAGTTCCTCACGGTGAAACAGGTATCATTGTAGACGTAAAGATCTTCACCAGAGAAAACGGCGATGAGCTGCCTCCTGGTGTAAATAAACTGGTTCGCTGCTATATTGCTACCAAGCGTAAGATTAACGTTGGTGACAAGATGGCGGGCCGTCACGGTAACAAGGGTGTTATCTCCAGAATTCTGCCTGAAGAAGATATGCCGTTCATGGATAACGGCCAGCCTCTGCAGGTAATGCTGAACCCTCTGGGCGTACCTTCCCGAATGAACGTAGGACAGGTACTGGAAGTTCATCTGGGTCTGGCATGTAAGAAGAAGGGCTGGTATATTGCAACTCCGGTATTCGATGGTGCCAACGAAAGAGACATCATGGAACTGCTGAAGGAAGTTGGATACCCTGAAACCGGTAAGCTCTATCTGAGAGACGGACGTACTGGTGAATTCTTTGATAATCCGGTAACCGTAGGTTACATGTACATGCTGAAGCTGCATCACCTGGTTGATGACAAGATTCATGCAAGATCTACCGGTCCTTACTCCATGGTTACTCAGCAGCCACTGGGCGGTAAAGCACAGTTCGGTGGTCAGCGTTTCGGTGAAATGGAAGTATGGGCACTGGAAGCATACGGTGCAGCATATACTCTGCAGGAAATCCTGACTGTTAAGTCCGACGATATCGTAGGCCGTGTGAAGACTTACGAAGCAATCGTTAAGGGCGAAAACATTCCTAAGCCTGGTATCCCAGAATCCTTCAAGGTTCTGATTAAGGAAATGCAGGCTCTGGGTCTGGACGTAAAGGTTCTGTCTGAAAACGATGAAGAAATCGAATTCAGAGATGCCGGCGATATGGATGATGATATCACAGGTATCGAAACCATCATGGAAATCGAACAGAGCGTGGAAAGCGAAGAAAAGCTGGCAGAAGCAGGTTTTGTGGATGCAAACTTTGACAGCGAAGCGCAGAACGATGTCTTTGGCGGTGAAGCAGACGAATTCGCCTATGACGATGATTTCAGAGAGTAGTATAGAAAGGGGAAGGACTCTTGAATAATAACGTAAACAATGATTATGAATTAAATAATTTTGAGTCAATACAGATCAACCTGGCTTCTCCGGAAAAAATCAGGGGATGGTCTTACGGTGAAGTAACCAAGCCTGAAACCATCAACTACAGAACTCTGAAACCGGAAAGAGATGGTCTGTACTGCGAAAAGATTTTCGGACCTACCAAGGACTGGGAATGTCACTGCGGTAAGTACAAGAGAATCCGTTATAAGGGTATTGTCTGTGACCGCTGCGGCGTAGAAGTTACCAAGGCTAAGGTTAGAAGAGAGAGAATGGGCCACATCGAACTGGCGGCTCCAGTCTCTCACATCTGGTACTTCAAGGGTATCCCATCCAGAATGGGTCTGTGCCTGGACGTAACTCCTAGAAACCTGGAAAAGGTTCTCTATTTCGCTGCATATATCGTAACTGACCCTGGCGATACTGATCTGGGCTACAAGCAGATTCTGACTGAAGTAGAATACAGACAGTACAAGGAACAGTACGGCAACCGCTTCAAGGCTGGTATGGGTGCAGAAACCGTAAAGGAACTGCTGTCCCAGATCGACCTGGAAGAACTGTCTGCTGATCTGAGAGAAAAGCTGAAAGATGCTTCCGGCCAGAAGAAGGTTAGAATTGTAAGAAGACTGGAAGTTATCGAAGCACTGAGACTGTCCGGAAACCGCCCTGAATGGATGGTTATGGACATCATCCCGGTTATTCCGCCAGATCTGAGACCAATGGTACAGCTGGACGGCGGACGTTTTGCAACTTCCGACCTGAATGACTTATACAGAAGAGTAATCAACAGAAACAACAGACTGAACCGTCTGCTGGAACTGGGTGCTCCTGATATTATTGTAAGAAACGAAAAGAGAATGCTGCAGGAAGCAGTAGACTCCCTGATCGACAACGGCAGACGCGGCAGAGCCGTAACCGGACCTGGCTCCAGACCTCTGAAGTCCCTGTCCGACATGCTGAAGGGTAAGCAGGGTCGTTTCAGACAGAACCTGCTGGGTAAGCGTGTAGACTACTCCGGCCGTTCTGTAATCGTAGTTGGACCGGAACTGAAGTTCTATCAGTGCGGTCTGCCTAAGAAAATGGCGTTGGAACTGTTCAAGCCGTTCATCATGAAGGAACTGGTAGAACAGGGTTATGCACACAACATCAAGAGTGCAAAGCGCATGGTTGAAAAAGTAAGACCTGAAGTTTGGGACGTACTGGAAGGCGTTATCAAGGAACATCCTGTAATGCTGAACCGTGCGCCGACCCTGCACAGACTGGGTATTCAGGCATTCGAACCGGTACTGGTAGAAGGTAAGGCAATCAAGCTGCACCCACTGGTATGTACCGCGTTCAACGCCGACTTCGACGGTGACCAGATGGCGGTTCACGTTCCTCTGTCCGTAGAAGCTCAGGCAGAAGCAAGATTCCTGATGCTGTCCACCAACAATATCCTGGCTCCTAAGGATGGTTCTCCAATTACCACTCCTACACAGGACATGATCCTGGGCAGCTACTACCTGACTCACCCTGGCGTAGATGAAAGAAACACCTATGCTGAAGTGGGTGACGGTAAGGTCTTCACCGACATGGATGAAATGCTGATGGCATACCAGACCGGTGTTGTAGGAATTCACGCAAGAGTAAAAGTAAGAATGTACAAGGATGAAGCTGACACTGTGGGCAGACTGGTAGAGTCCACTGTAGGCCGCTTCATCTTCAACCAGCAGATTCCACAGGATCTGGGATTTGTAAACAGAGAAGAAGATCCATACTCCCTGGAAGTTGACTTCCTGTGCGATAAGAAGAAGCTGGGTAAGATTATTGATAAGTGTTACAGAAGACACGGAAATACCGGTACCGCTATCATGCTGGACTACATCAAGTCCATGGGCTACAAGTATTCCACAAGAGCTGCTGTAACCATCTCCGTAAGCGACATGGAAATCCCTGAAAACAAGTGGGATATCGTAGGCGCTGCGGAAAAGGAAGTTGAAAAGTATGAAAAGGCGTTCAGAATGGGTCTCATGTCCAATCAGGAACGTTACGATGCGGTTATCAAAATCTGGTCCAGAACAACTGACGAAGTTGCAGACGCTCTGATGGATTCCCTTGGCTCATTAAACAACCTGTTCATCATGGCGAACTCCGGTGCTCGAGGCTCCAAGAACCAGATCAGACAGGTCGGCGGTATGCGTGGTCTGATGGCTA
>JAFYKS010000018.1 GCA_017537495.1 Bacillota bacterium
CCATCGGCAATCGCGTGGTAATTGCATCCGGTGCCAAAGTGCTGGGGCCATTCACCGTCGGCGACGATGTAAAAATCGGTTCCGGTTCTGTGGTGCTGAAGGAAGTTCCTTCCGGATGTACCGTAGTAGGGATTCCGGGTACCATCGTAAAGCGTTACGGAAAGAGTACCACACAGGATATGAACCAGGTTGACCTGCCGGATCCTGTGGCAGTGGAAATCGAGTGTCTGCGGAGAAGAATCGTTCATCTGGAACAGATCATCCGTCAGATGCATGATACAGAAGAAAAATCTCATGAAGAAACTTGCACGGCCGGCAGCTGCCAGCCATGCACAGAAGAGTGCAGAGAGGATATAAAAGATGAAAATTTATAATACCCTGACCAGAAGAAAAGAAGAATTCGTTCCGATTGAACCGGGCAAAGTGAAGATGTATGTCTGCGGTCCTACCGTATACAACTTCTTCCACATCGGTAATGCAAGACCTTTCGTAGTGTTCGATACTATGAGAAAGTATCTGGAATACCGCGGCTACAAGGTAAAGTTCGTTCAGAACTTTACTGACGTTGATGACAAGATCATCAACCGTGCACGTGAAGAAGGCTGCTCCGCACCGGAAGTGAGCGAAAAGTATATTGAAGAATATTACAAGGATGCGGCTGCTCTGAATGTAAGAAAGGCAACCGTACATCCTCAGGTTTCCAAGACCATTCCTGAAATCGTACAGTTCGTAGCTGACCTGATTGAGCAGGGCTTTGCTTACGAAGTGGACGGTGACGTATATTACAGAACCAGAAAGTTTGTTGGTTACGGCAAGCTGTCCGGCAAGAACATCGAAGATCTGATTGCCGGTGCTAGAATCGCTGTTGGTGAACAGAAGGAAGACCCACTGGACTTCGCACTGTGGAAGAAGAGAAAGACTGACGACGAAATCGCATGGGAATCCCCATGGGGCATGGGCCGTCCTGGCTGGCACATTGAGTGCTCCTGCATGGCGAAGAAGTTCCTGGGCAACACCATCGACATCCATGCCGGCGGTGCTGACCTGCAGTTCCCTCACCACGAAAACGAAATCGCACAGTCCGAAGCACACAACGGCTGCACTTTTGCAAATTACTGGATGCACAACGGCTACATCAATGTAGACGGTACCAAGAGGTCCAAGTCCCTGGGCAACTTCAAGACTGTACGTGACCTGCTGCAGGTATACGACGGCGAAACACTGCGTTTCCTGATCCTGTCCGGCCACTACAGAGGACCAATCGACTTCTGCGATGATATTCTGACCCAGTCCAAGAACGGCCTGACCAGAATGAGAAATGCAAAGTCCAACCTGAAGCACCTGATTGCTTCTGCAGCTGTTGCAGAAATGACTGCAGAAGAAGCGGCTGCACTGGAAGGTTTCGGCAAGCACCGTGACGCTTTCATCGAAGCCATGGATGACGACCTGAACACTGCAGATGCAATCACCGCTGTATTCCAGCTGGTAACTGACATCAACACTGCAGTGAAGAACGGCGCATCCAAGGAATTCGCACAGAAGGCACTGGCTGCACTGACTGAACTGACTTCTATCCTGGGCCTGCTGGAACAGGAAGTGGAAGAAACTGTGGAAGTGGAACCTGAAATTCAGGCACTGATCGACGAACGTCAGGCTGCAAGAAAGGCGAAGGACTTCGCACGTGCAGACGAAATCCGTGACATTCTGAAGGAAAAGGGCATCACCCTGAAGGATACTCCGCAGGGCGTGCAGATTATCAGAGCATAGTATGACAGCAGCAAACAATACGAAGAACATGAATACGACGGCATTGGCTTACATAGGCGATGCCGTCTATGAAATTTATGTAAGAGAGCGGGTACTGCAGCAGGAGAAGGTTCATGTGGACCACCTCCACAAGCTGTCCATCAATTACGTGAATAACGCAGGACAGGCTAAGGCAGTGAAGCGGATGATGAACGAGGAATTCCTCACAGAAGAGGAAGTGAGCCTGGTGAAGAGGGCGCGGAACCATAAGACCGCATCCAAACCGCGGAACGCAGACCCGGTGAACTATAAACTGGCGACAGCCTTTGAGGCGCTGATCGGGTGGCTCCACCTGGACGGCCGCAAAGAGCGCATGGAAGAAATCATTTTCCATGCCATGGAAATCATCGAGGAGACAAAACATGAGTAAAGCAGACGTTTTGTTCGTCAATATGTGCCGCGAAATCCTGGACAACGGATTCAGTTCCGAAGGACAGATTGTCCGCCCCAAGTGGGAAGACGGCACCCCGGCCCACACCATTAAAACCTTCGGTGTGGTGAACCGCTATAATTTAAAAGAAGAGTTTCCTGCCCTGACCCTGCGTCCAACTGCAATCAAGACAGCGGTGGACGAAATGCTGTGGATCTGGCAGAGAAAATCCAACAATATCAAAGACCTGAAGGGTCATATCTGGGATGAATGGGCGGATGAAAACGGCTCCATCGGCAAGGCTTACGGCTATCAGATGGCGCAGAAGTACCAGTTTGCTCAGGGGGAAATGGACCAGGTGGACAACGTTCTCTGGCAGCTGAAAAACACCCCTTATTCCCGCAGAATCATGATCAATATCTATAATTTTGCGGACCTCGCGGAAATGAACCTGGAACCATGCGCTTATTCCGTAACATTCAACGTGAGCGGAAACACCCTGAATGCAATCCTGCATCAGCGCTCCCAGGACATTCTGGCGGCAAACAACTGGAACGTAGTTCAGTACGCGGTACTGGTGCACATGATGGCACAGGTCAGCGGTCTGGAAGCCGGCGAACTGGTTCACGTCATCGCTGACGCGCACATTTACGACCGTCACGTTCCGATTATCGAGGAACTGATCACCCGTCCGCAGTATCCGGCACCGAAGTTCCGTCTCAACCCTGAGATTACCAACTTCTACGACTTCACACCGGATGACGTAATTATCGAAGATTACCAGAAGAATCCGCAGGTTACCGGAATTCCGGTGGCAGTTTAGGAGGCCGGCATGAAAATTATCGTAGCAACCGAAAAAAACTGGGGCATCGGCAAGGACAACCAGCTGCTGGTTCACCTGCCCGGCGACCTGAAGTTTTTCAAAGAGCAGACCACCGGTAAGGTGATTATTCTGGGCCGCAAAACCCTGGAAACCTTCCCGGGCGGACGTCCTCTGCCAAACCGTGTCAACGTGATTGTCAGCGGCAATCCGGAGTTTCAGAAGGACGGCTGCATCATCGCTTCTTCCGTGGAAGATGCCGTGGCAAAATCTCTGGAAGCGGCCGGTGACGCCGGTACGGACGGTATCATGGTCTGCGGCGGTGCCAGCATTTATGAACAGATGCTGCCCCTGTGCGATACCTGCATCATTACCCGTATGGACCAGGAATTCGAGTCCGACCGGTTCTTCCCGAACCTGGACGAAGCTCCGGATTTTGAAGTGGTATGGGAAAGCGAACCGCAGGAAGAAAACGGTGTAACTTACAGATTCAGAGAATACAGGAGAAAATAAACCATGGCAAAGGTTAAAAACAGAAGAGACAACCACGACACCAAGCGTGGCAGATATTATGCAGCCCGCGGTATGGAAATGCCGGGCAAGGACGGCGCAGGACGTGCTGCGAGAGGCGAACGCTCTGCAAGACCTGCAGCACGCCGCGAAAGCTTTGATCCGTTCGAAAAGAACGACCGCTTCGGCGAACCGGATCCAAACGTAATTATCGGCAGAAACCCGGTAACTGAGATTTTGAAGAATGACCGTCCGGTGGACAAGCTGATGGTAAGCTCCCGCGAAGGCTCCATGATCAAGATCGTGGCAATGGCCAAGGAAAAGTCAATTCCGGTTATCAGCGTGGAAAAGGCGGCTCTGGACCGTATTGCCGGCGGACGTCCGCATCAGGGCGTTGTGGCTTATGTGAGCCCTTATGAATACGCAGAAATGGAAGATATCTTCGCACTGGCAGAAGAACGCGGCGAAGATCCGTTCATCATTATTCTGGACAACCTGGAAGATCCGCACAATCTGGGCGCTATCATGCGTTCTGCAGAATGTGCAGGTGCACACGGCATCATCATCCCGCGCAGACATGCATGCGGCCTGACTGAAGTCGTGGCAAAATCCTCCGCAGGTGCTATCGAGTATATGCCGGTAGTGAAGGTGACCAATATTGCTCAGACCATCGAAGAACTGAAGGAAAAGGGCATCTGGGTTGCAGCCTGCGATATGGGCGGCCGCAACTACTATGAACAGGACATGAAGGGCAAGATTGCTGTAGTAATCGGAAGCGAAGGCGCCGGCATCAGCAAGCTGGTACGCGACAAGTGCGACTTCGTGGTATCCATGCCGATGGTAGGAAGAATCACTTCCCTGAACGCATCCAATGCGGCAGCCATCATTATTTACGAAATCAGAAAGCAGAGAGATATGGCGGCGGAAGCGTAATGCAACCGCCGTCCCTGACGGAGAAATTTTATGGGAAACAGTGAACTGCATATCACCGAAGAACAGCTGATCCTGATGAGTCGGGAAGGCAGCGAGACGGCAGAAGAACTGCTTATCAAAAGATATGAAAATCTGGTTCAGGCATGCGCAGCGAACTACTTTATGAGTGGTGCAGACCATAACGATGTGTTTCAGGAAGGCCGAATCGGACTGCATAAAGCAATTCACAGATACGAGTTTGAAAAGGACGCGTCCTTCAGGACGTTTGCTTCGACTTGCATAAACAACCATCTTCGTGACGCAGCGAAAAGTGCAAACCGAAAAAAACACAGCCCTCTGAACGAATCCCTTTCTTTCAGCCAGGGATTCGGTCTGGAAACGGAAGAAGGTGCAGAAGAAGGTGCCCTGGAAGATGTACTGCAGGACAACCGTGGTCTGGAACCTGAAACCCAGATGCTGCTGCAGGAAGTTACCTGTTTCCTGAAGGACGATGATAAGGACACGTTCAGCAAGCTGGAAAAACAGGTGCTCCGCGAAAAACTGAAAGGTCTGACCAACCAGGAAATCGCAGACATACTGGGCCGTCCGCGCAGCTCCATTGATAACGCAATGGGCAGAATCCGTGAGAAAGTTCTGAAATATCTGAATGAGTAAAAAACTTTCCTAAAAAGTTAAAAAAGTGCTTGCATTTGTCAATAAATAGTGATATAATCATTGATGTTGTGAGCGTGCTGTTGTAGCTCAGTCGGTAGAGCGCATCCTTGGTAAGGATGAGGTTCGGCAGTTCAAGTCTGCTCAACAGCTCCAACAAAAA
>JAFYKS010000183.1 GCA_017537495.1 Bacillota bacterium
GCACTGCCTGCCGGTACTGCACAGAATACTGCAGCTCCTGCAGTAACAGAACAGCCTGCACTGATTGTTAACGGCATGAATATTGCTGTCGACGCAGAACCTGAGAAACCTGCAGAACCTGAAGCTCCAAAACGTACATATACACCACCGAGCCAGGTTGAACCGCTTACTCCGGAAAAGAAAAACAGCATTCTGAAATATATGAATGATGACAGTCTTTTCGGCAGAAAGACTTCCGGTAACGGCTCTGTAGGTCTGGAAGACAGAGTGGATTATGGTGAAGGTTTTGGTCTGGACGGACGTCCTGTAAATACTTCCGGTACAGTTGGTCTGGGCGGAGATACCGGCTCTTTTGGATTCGGTATTCCTGCAAATACTGATAAAGTACAGAAACCTGCTGTGGAGATTAAAGAATATACAATTCCTGTTACAGAAAATGACTGTGTTCCTTTAAAGAAGGAGTATTCAGGCGTACAGATGGAAATGCCTGATGCAGCGAAGCCGGTTAATCCGGTAAACGGCAGCAATTCTTTCGTGAACCGTGCGGGAGAAAAGGTGGATCCGAATGCTCCTAAGCCTGCAGAAGGTACTCCTGCTGCTGAAGTGCAGAAGGTGATGTCCAATAAGGAAGCAAGGGAAGCCATGCTGACTACGGAAGAACTGGAAGCAGCAGTAAAGCCTGTGAAGGTTTATGAAATGCCTCCAATTGACCTGCTGACCCGCTCAGCAGCTGCTGCAAGAACAAGCAGCAGTGCACTTCAGGCCAAAGCAATGAAGCTTGAAGAAACTTTGAAAAACTTCCATGTTGATGCCCGCGTAGTTCAGGTTACTCAGGGCCCAACTGTTACAAGATATGAAGTACAGCCTGCTGTAGGCGTAAAAGTAAGCAGTATTGTACGTCTGTCCGATGATATTGCACTGAATCTGGAAGCAAGAAGCATCCGTATCGAAGCACCGATTCCTGGCAAAGCGGCAGTAGGTATCGAAGTTGAAAATGACTCTATTACCATGGTAAAGCTTCGTGATATCATTGAATCCAAAGAATTTAAGAACGCCAAGTCCAAAATCACGTTTGCAGTGGGTAAGGACATCAGCGGAAACAATATTGTAGCAGACCTGAAGAGTATGCCGCACCTGCTGATTGCAGGTTCTACAGGCTCCGGTAAGTCTGTATGCATCAACAGTATCATTCTCAGTTTACTTTATAAGGCAAATCCGGATGAAGTAAAACTGATTCTGGTAGACCCTAAGGTGGTAGAACTGGGTAACTATAACGGAATTCCGCATCTGCTGATTCCTGTTGTAACAGATCCGTCCAAGGCAGCTGCTGCGCTGAACTGGGCTGTGGCTGAAATGACAGACCGTTACAGAAAGTTTGCAGAAAACGGTGTACGTGACCTGGAATCCTTCAACGAAGCAATGCGTGCAGATGGTGAAGACGACAAGGTTATGCCTCAGGTGGTAATTATCATCGACGAGCTGGCTGACCTGATGATGACAGCTCCATCTCAGATTGAAGAATCCATCGGCCGTCTGGCACAGATGGCAAGAGCTGCAGGTATGCATCTGATTATTGCAACCCAGCGTCCGTCTGTAGACGTTATTACAGGTACCATCAAGTCCAATATCGGCTCCAGAATTGCCTTTGCAGTATCCTCTCAGATTGACTCCAGAACCATTCTGGACATGCAGGGTGCTGAAAAGCTGGTAGGTAAGGGCGATATGCTCTTTAA
>JAFYKS010000184.1 GCA_017537495.1 Bacillota bacterium
AGCACCGGAGAAATTCCGAAGAACATGATCAACCAGTGTCTGGATGTGCTCTATGCTGTAAAGCTTGAGGCACCTGTCAAGAGAGGCGACGTAATCGCAGCAGATATCTGCGGAACCGGCGTAGACATCGTGGCATCCAGAACCATGAAACACGTTTAAAAACCCGAAACAGCCGGAACGGGACGGTACTCAGACCATCCCGCCCCGACCATGAAGATTTTGAGGAGGAAATATAACAATGGAGAAAGAATTATTAATCAAGTCCCTTTCTGATATCGTAGGTGCAGAGCACGTAGTTACTGAAAAGGCAGCACTGCAGGATGCAGCAAAGGACTATATCGGCTACCGTCAGTTCCAGAGACATTCCGGAAACAACATGGTAAACATCGGTGCATGTGTGGTTCGTCCGCAGAACACTGATCAGGTTGTGGAAGTTCTCAAGTTCCTGAACGAAAACAAGGTAGACATCACTCCTAGAGCAGGCGGTTCTTCCGTAACCAAGAGTATCGAACCTGAAATGGGCGGCGTTATCGTTGACTGTTCCGATATGAATGGTATCATCGAAGTAAACGAAACTGACATGTACGTAACTGCAAAGGCCGGTACTTCTCTGGATTGGATGGAAAAGCAGCTGAACGAAATGGGCTACACTGCAGGTCACTTCCCTCAGTCCCTGCCTCTGGCTTCCCTGGGCGGTCTGGTTGCAACCAGATCCATCGGTCAGTTCTCCACTCTGTACGGCGGTATCGAAGATCTGCTGCTGGGTCTGGAAGCTGTAATGCCTGATGGTGAAGTAATCAGAATCAAGAACAACCCTAGAAGATCCGTTGGTCCTGACCTGAAGCACCTGTTCATCGGTTCCGAAGGTATGACTGGCTTCATCACTGAAGTAACCATGAAGATCTTCAAGTACAGACCTGAAAACAGATGGCTGAAGGCATACGGTGCAAACGGCATGCAGACCGGTCTGGACTTCATCCGTGACTTCATGCAGGAAGGTTACAGACCGGCTGTAGTAAGACTGCACGACCCTGTAGAAGTAGAACACGTAATCAAGCTGGATGCGCCTGCAAACACTGCTCTGATTCTGCTGATTGCAGAAGGTCCTAAGGGCGTGGTAGAAGCAACTGCAGCAGGTATCGAAGAAATCGCTGCAAAATACGGCCTGATGGATCTGGGCTCCAAGCCGGTTGAACACTGGTTCAAGACCAGAAACGACGTATGCCACACTTACATCGACCAGCCTACTTACTACAACCTGGGCGCTGTAGTTGACACTTGCGAAATCTCCGCAAACTGGTCCGTAATCGGCAAAATCTATGATGCTGTACGTGAACGCATGATTGCAGAAATCGACAACCTGTACCTGATCGGCGGTCACTCTTCTCACTCTTACGTAACCGGTACCAACCTGTACTTCGAATTCGCTTACATTGCTAAGGACCATGCTCCTCAGGCAATCGAAGACGAATACTTCAAGGTACTGTCCATCATCATGGAAGAAGTACTGCGTTTCGGCGGTTCCATTGCACACCACCACGGTTCCGGTAAGTACAGAACCCGTTGGATGCCTGAAGAACACGGTTCTTCCTACCCACTGATGTACAAGATCAAGGAAGCACTGGACCCTAACGGCGTGATGAATAAGGGTGTAATTTTAGTAGAAAAGTAATTTAGAAAAACAATAATAAGCGGCTGCATGCTGTGCGCATTTGTCCTCGGGGCTTCCCCCTGCGGAATCATTTGCACAGCACACGGCCGCTATTATTTTTCCAAAAATTATTTATCTGACAGGTCATCGTGAAATCGCATGCACGGGATGTCTGCGGATATCACCTTTTCTACTAACATTCCGCAGAAAAAATAGGATTGAATAGGAATCTACTTTATGTAGGATGACTTTCAGACAGATATGTTCTATACTGAAAGCAGCAAAGGGAGGTGAGCAGGTGTGAAGGCGGAAGATACCGGAAAGAAAATTGCGGAGCTGCGTAAGGCTAAGAACATGACGCAGAAGGAGCTGGCAGCACTGGTTCATGTTACGGACAAGGCGGTTAGCAAATGGGAGCGCGGCGTGAATTTTCCGGACCTGGGGTTAATGGAAGATTTGTCAAAACATCTTGATACCACTCCTGCGGTGCTTCTGGGGCTGGAGGCTGCCAACAGAGATGAAATTGTGGCTTCCGTTACCGAACTGTCAGTGCAGCAGGCAGAGGATGCTGCCAGCGATATTCAGAAGGTGAGCTGGCTCAATCTGGCGGTCGGAATATTGCTCTTTGTGCTTGTTATGTTTGGCTTCGGCGGCGGAGAAATGCTTTTTTATATAATAGCCGATTTTATCGTTATAGGTTCTGTGTACATGCTCCATAAGTATGGTGCAATTTATAAGTGGGAATTGATGGACATCGTGCTTGCGGAAATTTTAATTGCAGATATTGTGATCTGCTTGGCGATTCAGTTTTTCACAGGCAGCGGGATTTACTGGCTGGCATCTGCCCTGTTTTTTGGAATCGCGGCGGTCTGCCTGCAGCTTCTGTTTTACCGAGTCATGAAACCGCACTGGGCGAAAGTGATTCCCGTCGTGGCAGGGGCTGGAATGGCATGCTGGGGGATTTTGCTGTGGCTTGCCGCACCCGCCTGGCAAAATCTGAACCTGCTGGAGTCCATAACTTATTACGGTCTGCCGCTGATTTGCTGTCTGTCGGTCTGGATTCTCTGCAGGATGAAGGATTCAGAACGGCAGAAACTGCTTCCGGCTCTGAAACCGATTCTGGCAGGAGTTTTGATTCTTACATTGTGTATCATGATATTCTGCCAGCCTATGGTGGCGCAGACTTATGTGAAGGTGCTTCACCGTCAGATGGAAAACTACGCAGAGGATCTTCTGCAGCAGGCTGAAGATGTTGCATACGATGATTACGGACCGTGGGATGTGACCTGCAGACCGGAAGAACGGCAGGTAGAGTTTCATACGGGGAGTTCTGGCTTTGGTTCGGAGACTGCCTACTGCGGATTTTATTACTCCCCGGATAATCAGCATAAAGTTTGTATGCAGGCTAACGATGCATCATTGAAAGTAAGTGAAAGTGGGAATCTGGCCGACTGGTACGGTGAAGGCGACAATTGGGGCAAATCCACTCGGCTGATGGAAAAGTGGTTCTGGTTTGAAGTGTATTACTGATTCTGAAAAATAAAAATGGAGCCCGCATTATGATATGTACCCAGTTTCCTGGACACATTGAAAATTAGCTTAAGCACACATGGATGCTTTCCGGTATTTTACCGGAGGCATCCATTTTGTTTTTTTCTGGATTCTCTCATTGTTATAATAAGTAATATATTCTTTAACCG
>JAFYKS010000185.1 GCA_017537495.1 Bacillota bacterium
AACTATCCGACTGCAACCGTATCCAACAACATCAACGACAAGTTCGCAGAACTTTCAGAGGAATATGAAGGACTCAACTTCACCATGCTCATGGACCAGGGGGACTATATCTACCTGATTATCGGCGCCATCGCCAGCAGCCTTGGCTGGGGTGCACTCTTTGCCATCCTGGTGCTGCTCTTCTTCCTGCGTGACCTGAAACCGACGTTCATTACATTATTAAGTATTCCGGTAAGTATCGTCTTTGCACTGGTGCTGATGTACTTTTCCGGAGTAACCATAAACCTGATTTCTCTGTCCGGCCTGGCCGTGGCAGTAGGTATGCTGGTAGACAACAGTATCGTTGTAATCGAAAATATCTTCCGTCTGCGCCGCCTGGGTGTATCTCCGGCTAAGGCTGCCGTAGCAGGTGCAAAGCAGGTAGCTGCGGCGATTACATCTTCCACACTGACTACTGTGTGCGTATTCGTACCGATTATCTTTACTGATGGTCTAACCAAGCAGCTCTTTACCGATATGGCTCTGACCATTACCTATGCACTGGGCGCCAGCCTGATTGTGGCACTGACTCTGGTACCGGCCATGTCTTCCATGATGCTGAAGAAGGTAAAGCCGGAAACAAAGGGCTTCACTTCCTTCCAGAATGCGTACCGCAGACTGGCATCCTGGAACCTGCGCCATAAGGCCATCGTTCTGCTGGTATCCGTAGCACTGCTGGTGTTCACCGCTTCCGCAGTTCTGGCAAAAGGTTTTATCTTCCTGCCGGAAATGTCCACACCTCAGCTGTCCGGTTCCCTGGTGATGAACGATGAAGAGGCAGATATTACGGAAACTGCGGAAGTTTCTGACGAAGCACTGAAGCGCATTGAATCTGTAGACGGCGTGGCTTCTGCAGGCGCAATGCTGGAAAGCAGCGGCTCCATGGGGCTCCTGACCGGAAGTACAGAAAACGCTTCTGTAAGCTTATATATTATTCTGGATGAAGACACCAAGCGGTCCGGTGAAGAGATTAATGATGATATTGTAGAACTTTGTAAGGATCTGCCTTGCGAAATCTCCATTATGACAGCCAGCTCCATGATGTCCTATACATCCGCCATGGGCGGCGAAGGCATCGGAATCCAGGTGTTCAGCAGCGACAATGATACTTTGCAGGATGCAGCAAGGGAAATCGGTGAAATCCTGGAAGGTGTAGAAGGCGTGGATGAAGTGGACAATGGCCTGACAGAAGCCGAACCTGAAATCCACTTCGCAGTGGATAAGCAGAAGGCCATGGAAAAGGGCCTGACTGTAGCACAGGTATTCATGCAGGTATCCGACGCTCTGTCCAATGAAAACAATGCAACCACCCTCCATATGGACGGTAATGATTACGATGTGGTTGTAGTGGAACGTGACAGCAGCGACCTGACACCGAAATATATCAAGAATCTGAAGCTGACCGGCACCAATGCGGAAGGCAAGGAAGTTACTGTAAAGCTGAAGAATATCGCAGAAGTGATTGAGACGGAGAGTCTGCCGTCTGTGAACCGTATCGACCAGAGAACTTATCTGGGAGTATCTGCAACCATTGCAGACGGTTACAACGTAACTCTGGTTACCGACGCGGCGGAAGAAGCCCTGAAGGCATGGGATGCCCCGGAAGATGTTTCCTACAAGTTCAGCGGTGAAAATGAAATGATTATGGACGCCATGGAAGACCTGATGCTGATGATGGTACTGGGTATTCTGCTGGTTTACCTGATCATGGTGGCCCAGTTCCAGTCCCTGCGTTCTCCATTCATCATCATGTTCACCATCCCGCTGGCATTTACCGGCGGTCTGGGTGCACTGCTGATCTTCGATAAGGAAATCAGTATCATCGCCATGATTGGTCTGATCATGCTGGTAGGTATCATCGTAAACAACGGTATCGTACTGGTAGACTACATCAACCAGCTCCGTGCTGAAGGTATGAAGAAGAAGGATGCCATCGTGGAAGCGGGTGCAACCCGTATGCGTCCGGTTCTCATGACTTCTCTGACCACCATTCTGGGTCTGGTTGTCATGGCTGTAGGCAAAACCGCAGGTACCGATATGATGCAGCCAATCGCCCTGGTTTCCATCGGCGGTCTGGCATACGCTACCGTTATGACCCTCTTCGTGGTACCGGTTATTTACGACCTGTTCAACGGTGAAACTTATAAGATGGTTAAGGAAGAAGACGTAGATATCAGCGATCTGGTAGTAGAATAATTTTCAATATTGGAATATAATGAAGAGGGATGTCGAATGATATCCCTCTTGTTGTATCTTTGAATGAAAGAGGAATGTTTATGCGGAAAGAACTTGAACATTTTTATATAGGAGAAGCACTGGGCGGCAGTCAGGACTGGTTCATGGATCCCTTCATGAAGCTGGGCGGCTGCGGTGCAGTGACGGCATGCGATACCTGCATCTGGCTGGCACGGTCTCAGGGCGCAGAATGGATGTATCCTTTCACCCTGCAAAATCTCTGCCGCAGCGAGTTCCTGCATTTCGGCCGTGTGATGAAACCCTATCTGAGGCCCCGTGCCGGCGGAATCAACCGGCTGGAACTGTATATGCGGGGATTTTCGTCCTACCTTCGTGGCAGGGCGGAAGCCTGGAGACAGGAACAGGGCGGTGAAAACTGTGAGCCGCCGCGGATGCTGCGGATGAGCGGTTTTGCAGGTGATCGGCCCGCCGATGAGGCCTGGGATGCAGTGGTTCGTCAGATTGATGCGGGATTTCCGGCACCGATTCTGGTACTCCGTCATAAGGATCCAGAGCTGAAGGACTTCGTGTGGCACTGGTTCCTGCTGATTGGGTACTCCGACGAGGAAACAGAAGAAAAACCGGTACGCCACGTGAAAGCCGTGACCTACGGAGAGTGGGCCTGGGTAGATTTTGACCGGCTGTGGGATACCGGTTATGAACAGAAGGGCGGTCTGGTGCTGTACCGCTGGGATGAATAAGTAAGAAACAGAAAGAAGTGAGTGTAGTGGAAAAACCTTATCGCGAAATAACATTTACAAATAAAGCACTGATTACGCTGATTGTGCCGCTGGTCATCGAACAGTTCCTTAACGTAGCTGTAGGGCTGGCGGACTCACTGATGGTAGCCAGCGTGGGCGAAGCGGCCGTATCCGCCGTTTCTCTGGTGGACTCCATCAATATGCTGCTGGTATTTGCGCTGAATGCACTGGCTACCGGCGGAGCGGTAATCTGTGGTCAGTTTCTGGGACGCCGGGAGCTGCACCGGGCCCGGGATGCGGCCCAGCAGCTGCTGGTTTTCGTGACTTTGCTGGCAGTGGGAATTACTGCTCTGCTGTATCTGTGCAAATATCTGGTCCTCCACGTTCTCTTCGGACAGATTGAAGAGGATGTAATGGCCTATGCCAACACTTATTTTTTAATCGTGGAGGCATCCATTCCTTTCATGGCGCTGTACAGTGCCGGTGCGGCTATTTTCCGTGTTATGGGGAATTCTTCCGTTTCCATGAAAATTTCCCTTATCATGAACGCCATTAATGTGGGCGGCAATGCTCTGTTGATTTTTGGTGCCGGTATGGGCGTGGAAGGCGTAGCCATTCCGACCCTGGCAGCACGTATGGTAGCAGCCGGAGCCGTGCTGGTTCTCCTGCGGAATCCGGAACTGGATATCCACCTGACAAAAGGAAAGAAATACCGCTACAACCCACGTACCGTGGGCAGGATTCTGCGGATTGGTGTGCCGAGCAGCATCGAAAGCAGTCTGTTCCAGCTTGGCAAAATCCTTCTTCTTTCTCTGGTTTCCACCTTCGGCACTGCATCCATCGCGGCCAACGCCATCGCCAACAGTGTAGCCGTGATTCATAATCTGATCGGCAACTCCGTGGGCATCGCTATGATTACAGTGGTGAGCCAGTGTGTGGGTGCACATGACTTCCATCACGCACGCATGTATGCCGGCAAGCTGATGAAGTGGACCTATATTGCATCCACCGTGTGGATTCTCTTCCTGTTCGCTTTACAGCCTTTTATCGTGGGAATGTACAATGTATCCGAGGAAGCGGCCCGTCTGGCCATGATTATTCTCTGGCTCCACGGCTGCTGCTGGATTGTTCTCTGGCCGGTATCCTTCACTCTGCCGCAGGCCCTGAAGGGCGCTGGGGACACCTCCTTCGTTATGATTGCAGCGGTGGCCTCCATGTGGATCTTCCGTATTTTCCTGGGCTATCTCTTCGCAAAATACATGGGCTTCGGTGTCATCGGAACCTGGCTGGCTATGTTCGCGGACTGGGTGTTCCGTGGTGCACTGTTCATCTGGCGCTGGAAGAGCGGTAAGTGGGAAAGTAAGTTTGTGCGGTAGCTGAAAGAGGGGACTTGGGATTATGAATTATAAGTGGAAATATAAGACGCCGGAAGGCTTTTCGGATATCTGGTTGCGGAGTGACGGGCAGGTTTTGACCGGACTTTGGTTTGAAGGATCCCGGGATGAGCGGAAGCATGGGATGACCTGCGAAGAACAGGAACTGCCCATCTTCGAAGAAACGGCCCGGTGGCTGGATGTTTTCTTCAGCGGCCGGCAGCCGGACTTTACGCCGGCGTATCGGATTGACGGTTTGACGGACTTCCGCCGGGATGTGATGGAATGTATGCTGGAAATTCCATGGGGTGAGACCGTAACATATGGCGAAATCGCAGCGCGGCTGGCTGAACAGCGGTGTATTGCACGAATGTCTGCTCAGGCAGTGGGCGGCGCTGTGGGATGGAACCCGATCTGCCTGATTATACCGTGCCATAGGGTGGTTGGGGCGGACAGAACCCTCACCGGCTACGGCGGCGGGCTGGAAAACAAGAAAGCGCTGCTTGAACTTGAGAAAAGTACTCCTTTTAGGTAAAATATTGCAAAAAGGAGTATGATTTTCTTGATAAATATAGAAAAATTAACTGAAACGGTCAGTTTTTATGAAAAATCACGTATTTATCTGCAGAAATGTAGATGATACGTGATTTTTATTGCAGTTTTGTGGATTTGTGTACTCCTTTTTGATAATTTATGAGTAAAAGGAGTAATTTACCGTGATCTGGCCTCGTCGATACCCATATTGGCAAGCTCGTCGGCACGGTTGTTCATGCGGGTTACATACTGGAAGTCCTCAAAGTTGAAGGAGGTACTGTTCCATTCCACGAACTTTTCGTAGAGTTTGTCGAAATTTGTCGATTTGCTCGCCAGATTCACGTGGCCCTTTACGCGGTAGAAGGCTACATTGTGCTGGCGGACCAGGGACAGGAGCTCTTCCCAGAGTTCCCTGTTTTCCACACTTCTTGGCTGCATTGCGCCAGTTGTTCTTCTCCCAGGATTCGTACCACTTCTCTCGGAAGCAGTTAGCTACATAGGAGCTGTCAGTGAAGACCTGGATGTACTGGCCGGTCTTTTTTAATGCTTTGAAGGCTTCGATGACCGCAGTCAGTTCCATCCGGTTGTTGGTGGTATTGGCTTCGCCGCCGTATAATTCTTTTTTATGTTCCCCGAACTCCAGGATGGCACCCCAGCCGCCGAAGTTCTGGTCACTCTGGTTGCCGGCACATCCGCCGTCGGTGTATATTCTCAAAATTGCCATAGAGGGCAGTTCTCCTTTCGAAGTCATTGTCCTCTATATTATGGACGGTTTTCGGAAGTTTTACAAGCCCTACTTTCCGTAACCGTCAAAATATATGCAGCATACCCCAGTGCAATCAGGGTCAGTGCTGCTGCGCTGAAGATATCGCGGCCAGTGGTTCTGGCAGCTTCGTTGGCGAAGGCACCAAGCGCATTGAGCACTCCGTGAGTCAGGATGCAGGCCCACAGGCTGCCTGTACGCAGAAAGAGAATGGTGAAGAGGAAGCCGGCAGCCACAGCGTAGACAACCTGCAGCAGGCTGGCAAAGAGCTCTGCTCCGCTGCCGTTGATCAGGTTCACCAGATGACCCATGCCGAAGGTCAGACTGGATACTATCACAGCGGGCTTTAATCCCACAGGCAGCATGGCCTTAAACAGCAGGCCGCGGAAGATGACTTCCTCCAGAAATCCCACGCAGAACATGCTTGCCACATAAAGCACCGTTTCCGGCACCGAAAGGTTCATGGTTACCCCGAACCACAGATTTACCGATGCCAGGGCGCCCAGCGGGAAATACCACAGCAGCTGGCCATCAGGAACGGCCGAGGGGCAGAGGCCGCAGTACTCTTTCAGATTTTGCCGGGAAAGCCAGATGTAGAGCACCAGTGACAGCACCAGAGCCAGCGGCAAGGTTACTGCTTTCTCAATACCAAGAGAAGCCGATGCATTGTCGGCCAGGCTCAGGCCCACCACATAAATCACAATCCAGAGCACTGCAAACAAAATCGGGTTTTTCTTATGCAGTCTGTTCATTTCGATTCCCCTTTCAAATTTTTTATATTTTACCACGGAGAAGGACTGGTGGCAATAACTGCGGCCGCTTCCTTAATGGTATCTGTACGGGGAGAAAAAGAGTGCGGATTATGGCGAATCGTGGTATAATATATCAGTTAGACCTGCAGTCTGACGAAGGAGGATATTGATTTGATTTTAGGATTCAGTACGCTGGCTTCAAGCAGCAGCGGAAACTGTTATTACATAAAAAGTGAAACAACCAGTATATTAGTGGATGTGGGAATCAGTGCGGCGCAGATTATCAAGCGCCTGGATGCGTTGGAAGTCAGTGCCCAGGAAATCGCAGGAGTGTTCCTGACCCACGAGCATGTAGACCACGTAAAGAGCGTGTCTGCCTTTCACAAGAAGGCACCGGCGGCCTGGTTCATTGCGTCACAGGGAACGGTAAACGGACTGGATGAAAAGGTACGCACTGCCATCGAAAACCAGCTGACCATCGTGGCACCGGGATGCTGCGACGGCACAAAGTGCCGCGACCTGATGATCGGGGATATCGAAGTTCACGCCTTCTGCCTGTCTCATGATGCGGCAGAACCGACAGCCTACACCTTCAGCAAGGACGGCCGCAAAATCGCCATCGTCACTGACACAGGCGTTGTTACGGAAGAGATTTACGAAGCTCTGAAGGACGCAGACCTTCTGGTGCTGGAGTCA
>JAFYKS010000019.1 GCA_017537495.1 Bacillota bacterium
GTGTCAGCGTTTGCATACCGCACAGCACAAGCAGCGCATCGGCATCTTTGATAAGTGAGTGCAGCGAGACGGCATGATAACGTGGGCGTGTTCAGGAAAAGCTGACGGCGGGCAGCGGACGGGACTGGTATGTGGACGAAGACGACCACTGGATTGGCGGCCTGCTGTATTACAATACTAACGACAGCCGTCTGGTGATTAACAACCGCGTGGGTATGAATTCCAGTATCAATGCGGCTCATCCGGTAGGCAAAATCCTGACTGTCGCCCTGATTGTCCTGCTGCTGGCCATGCCGTTTGCCGGGGAATTCATCGGCGGCGGCGATGTGGTTCTGACGGTAACTGACAATGCAGTGACAGGCATCAATGGCAGAACGGAGTATGTGATTGATCTGGATGATGTGGAATCTGTACAGCTGCTGGATAAACTGCCGGAAGGTCTTGCACGTAACTTCGGTACCGGTATGCCGAACTTGCTGAAGGGTGACTTCAGTACACCGGAGCTGGGCCACATGAAGACCTGTCTGGATCCGACGGTTCCGCCATTCCTTCTCATTGAAACGGAAGAAGGCAAGCTTTACCTGCTGGGAAGCCGGGAAGCAGGAGCAGCAGAAGCAGTTTATGAAAAGATAAAACAGGGGTGACGATATGATTGAGAAGAAGATTATGGTGGGAGAGGGAACGGAGTACCCCCTCAACGGGATATTAACTCTGCCGGATTCAGCCAGTCCGGAAGCACCAGTGCCGGCCGTAGTGTTCGTTCACGGTTCCGGGTCCAGCAACATGGATGAAAAGGTAATGAAGCTGACGCCTTTTAAGGACCTGGCAGAAGGCCTTGCTGCCCATGAAATTGCTTCCATCCGCTATGACAAGCGTTCCTTCGCCTACGGACGAAAGATGCTGAAGGAAGGGGACGTTACAGTAGTCAGTGAGACCATTGAGGATGCCGTGCTGGCTGCGGGGATTTTGCGGGAAGAACCGTCTGTGGATTCCGGCAAAATCTTTATCATCGGCCACAGTATGGGCGCCATGCTGGCACCACGTATCGACGCGGAGGGCGGAGATTTTGCGGGTCTGGTTCTCATGGCCGGAACTCCGCGGACCCTGGATGAGGTTATGATGGGGCAGAACGAAGACGTGCTTCGTAAGGTGAAGGGGCTGACCCGCTGGATTGCGAAAAAGCAGGTGGTCAAACTGGAGAAACTGTTTGCTCCGATGTATGAGACGTCGGATGAAGAGGCGAAAACGGTGAAGGTGGGCGGCGGTACGACCCTGTACTACTTCAAGGAACTGGCAGCTCATCCTGCAGCTGATTACCTGCTGGCAGACACCAAACCGGTGCTGATTATGCAGGGGGATAAGGATTTCCAGGTATCTGTGGAAAAGGACTTCAATGCCTATAAGACCTTGCTGAAGGACCGTCCAAATGTGACATACCGGCTGTATGAGGGCCTGAACCATGCCTTCGTTCCGGCCATTTCCGACAATATTATGAAGGTGAAGCAGGAGTATGGCACAGAACGCCATATCGGTGAAGAGGTCATCGGTGACCTGGCTTCCTGGATTCATGAGCAGACAGAGGAAAAATAGATTATGCGAGAACTGAAAATAAATACAAAATACCGCCATTTCAAAGGTAAAGAATACCTGGTGATGTGCGAAGCAACCCACTCCGAAACCGGTGAAACCTACGTGGTATACAAAGCACTGTACGGAGATTTCGGCGTGTACATCCGTCCGCTGGATATGTTCCTGTCCGAAGTGGACCACGAAAAATATCCTGACGTGGAGCAGAAATACCGGTTTGAGGAGATAAAATAAACTTTGTCATTCTGACATATTGCCACAACAGTCAATCAATGATATAATACTAAAGTTACAAAATCCGCCTGGTGACAGACGGATTTTGTTGTGTGTATAGGAGGTATTATATTATGTGGTTAATTTTTACACTGGCAACAACCCTGTTATGGGGTGTTGCGGAGCTTTTCTATAAGAAGGGTTCACACGAAAACGAAAAATACGGTCACTTAAGAGTCTGCATTCTGGTAGGTGCAGTCA
>JAFYKS010000186.1 GCA_017537495.1 Bacillota bacterium
CCAGGTCTTTAATCACCTTCTCATCACAGGCAAGTTCGATGTCACGACACAGCATAATGTATGCTGCCCACATCACTGGATTGAACCAGTGAATGGTCAGCAAAAGAAATCCCAGAGGCTTCCACCAGTGGTCCTTCCGCTGAATATGCGCCTCCTCGTGTGCAATCACATGTTCCAGATCATTCTCGTCGACAGCAAACGGCAGATAGATCCGCGGTGTCAGAATTCCAAGAACAAATGGCGAGCGGACACTTTCGTGCTGAAAGATTTTGCCGCGAAGCTTTACGGCGGTCTCCACACTCCGGCAAAGACGCCAGTAACTGATGGCCATATAAGAAGCAAGCACCAGCATTCCGGCAATCCAGATTACAGCCAGCACAGTCATTACGTCTGCGCCATGATTGGCCGGTACCGTAACCCCCTCAAAATACCGGTCACCCAGGTAATCGTTCACCCTGTTGTCCACTGGAGGGATACCAGTCTGTATATCAAAACTTGGCCCTGATATAACTTCCTCCGGCAGCGTCTGTGCACTGGGAATCAGGCTTAGACTGCTTTCGAGAGAAAATGGACAAATAAGTCTTACGGCCACAATCCCCCAAAGCAGCACGTACGTCCATTTTGGAACATCTTTCAGAAAGAATCTAAGCAGCAGTACAGCCAGGACAATCCAGCTGGCAGCCACACTCATATTCACAATCTGCAGAAAAAGCGCACTCATCATTTGCCCCCTTTCCGGATCTGGTCAATCATTTTCTGAACTTCGTCAATCTCCTTTTCCGTCATGTTCTGGTGCTTTGTAAATGCCGCAATAAATGCCGGAAGAGAGCCTTCGAACTTCTTTTCAACCAGCTCATCAATTTCTGACGCCTGTACCTGATCCTTACTCACCAGTGATGTTACAATGGTATTCTCATTTTTCAGAACACCGCGTTCCGATAATCGTTTCATTACCGTATAGGTTGTTGTAGATTTCCATCCCAGCTGTTCTTCACACAGCCGAACCAGTTCCTTACTCTTTACCGGTTCGTGCTCCCATAAGATAAGACAGAACCGGTATTCACTTTCATGTACTTTCGGTGTATTCATCCAAATCCCCTCCTCATATGTGCTCTAATATATTAGAGTATTTTCTTTTAGTCTAATGCAGTAGAGTATTTTTGTCAACAGGAAATCACTTCGGCTGGCGGTGCTGCCTTGATGTTTTTCACATCATCAAGTAAAATAGGAATAAATTTTGAAGTAGCCTGTAACAAAACACTGTATTTTGTTCACTAATATTATGAAAGGAGGAGCGGTATGAAAGCATTGCTTATCGAATTATTTGACAAGTATTATAAAGACGTGTACACATACCTGTATGGCCTGAGCCATGATGCTTCCCTTTCAGAGGATTTGACACAGGAAGTATTTTTAGAGGTTATCAAATCCATTGCTTCGTTTCGAGGAGATTCCGATATCAAGACATGGCTCTTTTCCATTGCAAGGCATCGGTGGTATGCATATCTGAGAGGTAAATCCCGTCAGATTGACGCAGACAGTATTCATGACTTACATGACGCAAATTTCATAAACCTGAGCATGGATCCGTTCCCCAGCCAGCTGGAAGAAGCAATTCAAGTGGTTGTAAGTGAAGAACCGGGATTAACTAAACAGGTTTTCAAAATGCGCCTTGATGGATAC
>JAFYKS010000187.1 GCA_017537495.1 Bacillota bacterium
CTGAAATACTTCTGCCGTCTGGTTGGATATTCTTTGAGAAGCAGGGCGGAGACCGCCATGGACACCACCGGTACCACAGCCAGAATCACACCGGCAAAGGTTGCATTCGTATAATAGATCCCGAAAGTTTCGCAGTAGAAATACAGAGGTTCTGTGATGCAGAGAGCGATCAGCGGAAGCCAGTTTCTTCCCCGAAACTGCAGCTTTTCCTTCTTCACCACGCCAATCACGCTCAGCATGAGAAACGCCAGAATAAAGCGCATGGACAGGAAGACCTGGGCCGTGGCAGTCTGCTGCGCCACCTTGGAGAAAAGGAAGCTGAATCCCCATATAATATGCCCTGCAGCCGCCATCATCAGTGGCAGTGCAGTGCCTTTTTTCTCATTCGACAAATTTCGCACACTTTCGCCCTCTCTTCGTTTCATTTCCTTTATTTTATTGAACTTTCTCTCACAGGTCAAGGGCAATGTGTGGTATAATATTTCAGTTAAGACTACAATTCCAAGGAGGAACTGACATTGATCTTACTCAATGCGACTGATATATCCAAATCCTATACCGTCAATCCCCTGCTGACCAAGCTGTCTTACGCCATCAACGAAGGCGACAAAATCGGCCTGATTGGCGTCAACGGTACAGGTAAATCTACTTTGCTGAGAATCACGGCTGGTGTAGAAGAGGCCGACTCCGGCAAAATCGTACTGACCGGCGGTGTCCGCATTGGCTATCTGCCGCAGGCTCCGGCTTACGACCCGGAAAAGACCGTTCTGGAGCAGGCAGTTTCCTACCTGTGGCCGGAAGTGGCTGCGGAGGGAGACTACCGCTGCAAGTCCATGCTGAATCAGCTGGAAATTACGGATTTTGATGCGAAAATGGGAACCCTGTCCGGCGGCGAACGCAAGCGTGTGGCCATGGCCGGCATTCTGACCAACCCATGCGACATATTGATATTAGATGAACCGACCAACCACATCGACGCAGACACCGTCGAATGGCTGGAAAACTACCTGCAGAAGTTCCGTGGGGCCATCTTCATGGTCACCCATGACCGTTACTTCCTGGACCGCGTGACCAACGTGATTCTGGAACTGACCGGTGGCAACCTGTACCGCCACGAAGGTAACTACGAAGTCTATCTGGAAAACAAGGCAGCCCGCGAAGAAATGGCGTTGGCTACTGAACGGAAGCGCCGCACTCTCTACCGCCGCGAGCTGGAATGGATGCGCCGCGGTGCCCAGGCCAGAACCACCAAGGCCAAGGGACGTATCGACCGCTTCCACCAGCTGGAAGAAAGCAAGCTGGTCATCGACGACTCTAAAATCGAAATGAGCTCCGTCTCCAGCCGCCTGGGCCGCAAAATCATCGAACTTCACGGTGTTTCCAAGGCTTTTGAGGACAAATTGGTAATAAACGATTTTACTTATACCGTACTGAGAAACGACAGAATCGGAATTCTGGGCGAAAACGGCGCCGGAAAATCCACCATGCTGAAGATGATCAGCGGCGAACTGGAACCGGACAGCGGTGTGGTTGAAATCGGCGATACCGTTAAGATCGGCTACTTCTCTCAGGAGAACGAGCACATGGACAAGTCCCGCCGTGTCATCGAATATATCTGTGACATCGCACATAACGTGCAGACTGTGGACGGCTACATCAGTGCTTCCCAGATGCTGGAGCGCTTCCTCTTCCCTGCTCACATGCACTCCATCCCGGTAGGACGCCTCTCCGGCGGTGAGCAGCGCAGACTGTACCTGCTTGGGATTCTCATGGGTGCTCCGAACGTACTGCTGCTGGACGAACCGACCAACGACCTGGATATCGATACCCTCTGCATTCTGGAAGATTACCTGGATACTTTCCAGGGGGCTGTTATCGCTGTATCCCATGACCGTCACTTCATCGACCGTATGGCCGTTCGCACCTTCGTCTATGAAGGCGGCGGACACATCGCCCACTCTCCGGGCGGGTATACAGACTGGGCCGAAACCCGCAAAGCACAGGCTGAAGAAGCCGCACTGGCTGCTCAGGCTGCTGCCGCCGCAAAAGCTGCTGCATCGGCTAATTCCAACGGTTCTGCCAGCTCCAGCAATGCATCGTCTAATGGCAATGCGAGCCGTCCGGCCAAGCTGAAGTTCACATTCAAGGAACAGAAGGAATACGAAACCATCGATGACGACATCGCATCCCTGGAAGAACAGATCGAAGCCGTGGACGCAGAAATCAACACCGCCGCTTATTGGATGAAAAATCTAGGAAGAAATACCCAAAGAGGAAGATTTTTCTTTGGGGATATCGAAAGCGGATTTATGGTATGTAACTTTATAGATAGTAAAAAACCAAAACCTGAAAAAATAGTTAATGAATACACAAAAGGTGCAAAATTAACTGACGAAGAAATGAATGCAATTTTTGGACACAAC
>JAFYKS010000188.1 GCA_017537495.1 Bacillota bacterium
ACCGGAATGTGTACTGGTGCAGAGGTCTGGAGACGGCCTTCGTAGTAGGCCTGGTAAATCCTAAAATTTATCTTCCGGCAGGACTGGGACCAGAAGAGGGGGCGTACATATTGCGTCATGAAGAGATTCATGTGCGCAGAATGGACCACTGGATGAAGGCGGCCGGCTTTCTCGCGGTGTGTGTTCACTGGTTCAATCCGTTGGTGTGGGTCATGTTCCACCTGCTTTGCAAGGACATGGAGATGGCCTGTGATGAAGCTGTCCTCAGTGAAATGGGTGACAATAAAGAACTGAAAAAAGCTTATTCCACATCCCTTTTGAACCTGGCAGCGGGAAGACGAATCCTGTCTATCACACCGCTGGCCTTTGGAGAAGGGGAAGTGAAGAACCGGGTGAAGAATGTGCTGAACTTCCGCAGACCAAAACGCCTGGCAGTGGCGGTGACCCTGATTCTGGCAATTTTGCTGGGAGCTGGATTACTGATAGATCGCGCTGACAGCCGGGTACAGATCGGATATCTGGACAGTCTGGATAACCTGGGGCCAAGCCGCATAAAGGGAAGTATCGAGTACTGGTATGATCTGTGCCGGCAGGAGCCTGGAGTGATTCACACTTATCCGCTGGAGGACGATTATGTGGGACCGCGGGATGACGGATACCTGGTATACTACCATCACGGCAGAGATAATTATTCCTATTTCACACTGGAGGCACGGGCAAAAGGGGATGGCCTGCAGTTTGAAGTGGTGGAGCACGATGCGGTCAGCGAGGAATATATGAAGAGTGAGCTCTTCGCCATTGTGACGTTTAAAGAAGGGGAGTTCCCGCTGGACGATGTGGCGGAAGTGGATGAAATTCCCGCAGTTGATGTTTCTGCGGTGATTGACGCTTTCCCTGATGAGGTTGTAGGAGAAGCGGCAAAATATGTACAGCAACAGGAAGAAATCTACCGTGCCGATGTGGACGCTGACGGTGAGAAAGAAGTTCTCTCCGTTGCAGAAATCGACCATTATCTTTTTACCCTGACGGTATCCGAGCCGGATGGAAAAATATTATGGCAAGGCGAGGCGGGAACGCCTCATGTGGGCTGGAACACCTATATGCTCTATACTGACAGCCAGAAGGAACTTCTGGTAAGGTACAGTCCGTATAGCTCGACGGGAATGTCGGCCTATCAGCTGCAGGTATTCCAACTGAACGGACAGGAGGAAGTGACTCTCTATGAAGCTGAAACACTATTTACTGTTGGAATGGATGAGGAATTTCCGGAAGATACCCCGATATTTCTGAAGAATGCAAATACGCTGATGGACAAGTGTACGATTCTCCTCAGCACGCAGAACGGGGAAGCAGTCATTGGTCCTGCATCACCGGAAAAACTGCAGAAGGATAATGAAGCGCTGCTTGCAGAAATCATCGGGAAAAGCTGAAATTGTATGGCCTGAACAGGCGGAATAAGGAGAGATATTATGCCTCATGCTGAAGTAAAATGTTTTGCAGGAAGAACGGATGAGCAGAAGAGACTGTGTGCGGAAAGAATCGCGGAAGTGATTGCTGAAACACTGGGCTGCGAGACATCCGGTGTATCCGTTGCCATTAAAGATGTGGAAAAAGAAGACTGGAAAAAGGAAGTCTGGGATAAAGTAATCGTTCCGGACCGTGAATTCCTCTATAAAGAACCAGGCTATTCTTACGAAGAAGACTAGAAACGCCGCAGCGTTTATCCGATGACACCAATCGTGTCATGGATGTGACGCTGCGGTTCTTTTTTTTCTGTGATGATTCTCGTTATCCTGAATTCAGCAAATTGCTGAATGGAAAGGAAACGAAAGATGAAGAAGAAAGAAAAAAATACACTCATCCGCGGAAGCGGCCTGCTCGCTGCATTCGCAGTCTGGACTTCGCTGATTCAGGTGGTGGATGTGCAGCCCGCCGGGGTGAAGGGAACGGATATCGGATTCGCAGGGCTGAATACCTGGTTCCACCAGCTGACCGGCGTTCATATGAGCCTTTACGTGATTACCGACTGGCTGGGACTGGTGCCGGTCTTTGTCTGCATGGTGTTTGCAGCGCTTGGCCTCAGTCAGCTGATCTGCCGAAAAAGTCTGCGGAAAGTTGACACGGATATTCTTCTTCTCGGGGCATACTATATTGTGGTAATCGGCTGCTATCTGGCCTTCGAGATGATTCCCATAAACTACCGGCCGATTCTCATCGATGGCAGGATGGAAGCCTCATATCCATCCTCTACCACACTGCTGGTGCTTGCTGTGATGCCGACGCTGGTGTGGCAGGTGCGGAGCCGTGCAGACCTTGCAAAATACCGGCGCCCGCTTTGTTTTGCGGCAAACATGTTTTCGGTCTTCATGGTGATGGGCAGGCTGATTTCCGGAGTGCACTGGCTTACGGATATCGTGGGTGCAGTCTTGCTCAGCGGAGGACTTTATGGTATATATAAGGCAGGTGCAGAAATGTGGAGAAAAGAGGAGGCGTAGGCATGGATTTTGGCGGGAAACTGCAGGAACTGAGAAAGAGCCGGGGTATGACCCAGGAGGAACTGGCGGAAGCCCTGTTCGTGTCCAGAACGGCCATATCCAAATGGGAGTCGGGCCGGGGATACCCCAATATCGACTCTCTGAAAGAAATCTCAGCCTTCTTTGGTGTCACCATCGATGAACTGCTGACGGGAGAACGGCTTCTTTCTATCGCTGAGCGGGAGAAGAAGGAAAGCATGCGGCGTCTTTGCGACCAGCTTCTGGGCGGGGCGGATCTGCTGGCGGTGGTACTTATGATACTGCCGCTGTATCCAAAGACCGTGGAAGGATTCGTCTATTCGGTGAACCTGTTTCAATATGTGGAAACGTCTGAATTTAACCGGCTGATTTACTGGGGGCTGTTCCTTGGGCTGGTGGTTCTGGGGATTATAAAACTGGTTATTACGCAGCGTGGAGCCGGAAAAGGGCAGAAGACTGTAACCTGTACATCCATGGCGGCCGGTATGGCAGCAGTAATCTTTCTGGCACTTGCAAGAGAGGCCTATGCAGTAACTGCAGCATTCCTGCTGCTGGCGCTGAAAGCCGTGCTGTGGTATCAAAGAAAGGAATAGATGAGGGAATTTCTTTCTTTTATTTCCAGCCGGACCGTGGTATACTGAATAGTGATGAACCCCGCGGCGGCAATGAAGCCGGATGGAAATGTTTTGCGGGGAAAAAGGGGGAAATGAATTATGAAGAAGAACGGTTTAGCCAAGAGAATCTTACCGTGGGCTCTGCTGGCCGCTTTCAGCGCGCTGGTGTTCTATTACGACGAAAACGGAAGAATCATCGAAGACTAAGAGGAATCAAAGATGGCTTTGTTCAATAAAAAATCACCCTGGGAAAAAGAGTGGGAAGACCTGCTGAAAAAAGAGTCGAAATTTGCCGAAAAACGGCAGGCGGGTCCGACCAGTGTGCTCATTAACAAACTGGACCGTTTCGTGCCTGAGAAGCTGTCCGGTACTTTGAATGCGGCTTTTTTCAAGGGTTTTGAGATGATTTTTGAAAAGGGAACCGGTGTCATCGAGAAGACTTATAACAAGCAGCAGAAGGAAAAGGATTTTCAGATTAACACTTATGCGGCGGAACTGGGTGCTGACCGCAAGTCGGTGCGCAAGTTCACCAAACAGGCAAAATCCGCCAAAGCTACCAATCTGCTGGTTTCTACCGTAGAAGGTGTGGGCCTGGGGCTGGTGGGTGCCGGAATTCCGGATATTCCGCTGTTTATCGCCATGCTGCTGAAGAGTGTGTATGAAATTGCATTGAGTTACGGTTACCGTTATGATACGGAGGAAGAAAAGGTTTTCATTCTCCGCATGATTCAGGTGGCTATGCTGGATGACGAGGCTTTTCTGGAAGCAAACATGGAGTTCAACGATCTGATTGATCAGATTGTAGCTGACGGTGACAGCCTGGAAGGCTACCGTGTGGACAAAAACGCGCAGATGCGTGCTACTTCTGAAGCGCTGTCTGCCGAAATGATGTATACCAAATTCCTGCAGGGGACCAGGATTATTGGTATGGCAGGAGGTATTTTCGATCCGATTTACATCAACCGGATCAGTGATTAT
>JAFYKS010000189.1 GCA_017537495.1 Bacillota bacterium
CATTTTGAAGATCCCGACCCAGAATGGCGAAACAGAGCTCATTCATACAGCGGTTAACCAGGATAGTTCTTCCACCCTTATGATAGAAACAGAGGCCGGTATTCAGCTTGTCCACGCCTTCTTTGATGGAAGAACGGGTAATAACGGATTTACGGAACCGATATTCCTCCCGAATTGTCCATACCAGATTGAAGAAGATGAGCAGAAACACACCCAGAGGCAGGATGACAGACCGGCTGCAAAGCCAGTCGGACACCGCCGGTACTTCCAGGTTTCTTAAGTTGGCTCTGGCTTCTGCCGTGTAAATGATCATCATGGTACCGCTGAGCACCATACCCAGCCCGATTAATGTCTTCGTTAATCTTTTCTTTTTGCGGAAGGTAAGTGCCACCAGGCAGCCGCCCATACACAGGTTTAAAAACAGACCCAGGATAATCAAACTGCGGAAGGGAATAGGTAAATCATAATACATAATCATACAGTTCTCCCTCCTTCCCATACAGTCAGTGCAATAACCACGTCTTCTTCCATAATGTCATAGGTATAGGTACCGCAGGTCAGTTTCTGTCCGGAAATCAGTTCCTCAGCAATAACTTCGCTGCACCCCATCTGAATATTCAGTGTGATTTTTTCTCCGTGGCAGTTCAGGTTTACCATCATGGCTGTAATCCGGTCCATAAGCCGTTCCACCATGTTTTCGAAAAAGTCGTAAACTTCCACAATGGAATCCAGAGAGTAAGATCCCTGGCAGCTGGACTGGAATGACGTAAAAATCTGTCCCAGACGCAGATTTTCCATGGATTCACGGATGCAGTATTCCAGCTCTCTGGCCGGGATTTTCTCTGCTTCTGCACCCAGAAGCAAAAGATTGCCGCGGCGTTTGATGTAGGAACCAAGGACGCATACCCTGGCAATCAATTCCCTGGTATTCTCCGGATTTTGTTCAATCTGGCGCAGAAGGCCGTCAGCCTTAATCAGCTGAGGCTCTACTTCTCTGGCGATGCGGTCATAGAGACGGTTCTGTTCATCTGCCTTGGCGCGTTGCTCTTTCAGCTCCAGTTCTGCCTGAAGGAGAACATTTTCCTCGCCCAGCTGTTCTCTGGTGTCCTGCAGCTGTTCTTTCAGTTTATTCAGCTGGGTAATATCATCCTGCCATACCACGCGGCCGCCGTGAATCGATACGCTGCTGAGCAGGGTGTTTCCCATATGAAGGGTTTCATTCTCCGTTTTCCTCATGGCATCCTCTGTCACTGGCAGAGCAGCCGCGGAGACGTAGTGTGGCTGGTAGTCCGTGTCCACAATCAGTACAGGAACTGTAGTGGAATCGAAAAGCTGCTGATAACTGCTGTTGGAAGGCAGCTGTCCGCTATGGATAGCGCTCTCCAGAAGCAGTACGATAATCAGAATGTCCATCACTGTCAGATCACAGTTGTACAGCTTCATGCTGTAACCAACCCAGAACAGTGATGCAAAAATCATGATTAAAATCGGCATTTTCTGCAGTCTTCGGCTCCCTGGCACCCGGCTCTTCAGGATCATCATGAGCACAAAGTAGAAGCCCATGACAATGAACCAGCCCATGACGATATAGTAAAACCAGTCATATCCATATTCCAGGTCGAAGTTAATGATGCCGTTATAGAACACGAAAACCTTTTCGTGAAGATCGTTGGTAAATACAGCGATCAGCATGATGGTAGGCGGAATCAGCAGATAATTTAACCGTCTGGGATGGACGTAGTTTTCCGGCTTACCCAGATAGCTAATGATGAATGCTCCCAAAGTCGGAACAAAGAGCATTCCCACGTAGAACCCATACCACAGGTAACGGACCAGCGGATGGGTAACGCTGCCGGTAAAGTCCCATTTCACGATTTTGTCCACCAGCCAGAAAATCAGCAGACAGCCTACGGTCAGCATGAGCACCCGTACGTTCCGGTTTACCAGTCTGCGGTGAAGGGACAGCACCCATAAGGAAAGAAGCGATATATGGATCACATCGCGTGTGGTGCACATGATGGCCTGAAGCATGGCATTATCCAGGTCCTCGTAAATCATACGCAGCACAAAAGCTACTGCCATCAACATGGCAGCAACGATAGCAGTTTTTGCTGTTGATTTATTTTGCTGCAGCAAAACACATCACCTCCTGTTGTCCTCATCCGCCTCCAGCGAACGGGTACACTTTTTAGACAATAATTATACATTATAAATTTACATATTTCTACAGTTTTCAGAAAATTGTATTTACAGAAAATGAAAACCATTTGGACGGGTTATTTTTTCGTTAGAACAAGTTAGAACAAAAAGGGGATCCTGCAGGACCCCCTTTTCTTGTATTTCATTGCTATTCTGTTGGATTTGCCGGTACAGGCAGTTTTTCACTGATTGCCTGCATCAGGCTGTCTGTACATGGAAGCGGATCTACCAGCTTTCCGTCATCCACAGCCACGAGAGCAGCTCCGGATTTCGGTGCCAGAACGCCTCCGGAACATTCATTCAGCACAGACTTTCTGTAGAATTCCACATTGCAGGACATTTCATAGGCTATATCCTGCGTATTCTTCCAGTCGTATTCTTCTTCGAAAATATGTGCAATTTTCGCTGCAGTCTGCCAGTTGTTCAGTGCCGGTTCTTCCTTTATCGCCGCCTTAACCGGAAGCAATCTTCGTTCTGTATTGATATAAGTACCGTCCACAGATGCGAAACCCGTACCCGGCAAAACTACATCGGCTTTTTCCGCCAGTGCAGTCAGATGTGTATCACACACTGCGAGGAAGTCCAGTCCATCTGTATTGATATCTGCATTTTCACCAAATACAAGCAGAGCTCTCACTCCATCCAGAGCTTCCACGCCATCTCTGATTCCCATGTCCAGCAGACCCTGAGAATTATTCTTAGCTCTGATCTGAAGGATACCGTCTCTAGGCTTTCCGATGTGTCCGGAAAGCAGTGCGATGTCCGCAATCAGAACAGCAGCGTCTGTGGTCAGGATATTTTGCTGGTATACAATCATCGCCTTCTTTGCGCTCAGGTATGCATCCGCAATGGCCTTTGCCTTATCGGATACAGCCACATCTTTCAGTGATTCCGCAAAGGTTTCATATCCTGCAGTGTCTTTTCCCCTGCCGCTGTCAATGACTGCCTTTGCGATTTCTTTCAGAACACCAAGGCTGTTATCGCAGCTGTCAACGGCAAGTACTCTGGCCCCCGCTTCCTCTGCCTGTCTGATCTTCATGGAAATCACTCTGGATTCTTCCGGCTTAAAACCGACCGTCAGAATCAGATCTGTAGAAAACAGTTCTTCGATAGTATTTGGTGAAGCACCAAGTCCAAGAACCTTCATGAGACCGCATTCTCTGTTGTTCATACAGAGAAGTTTTGCGCCCATGAGATCCGCCATCTTCTTAATTGCATAGGCTTCTTCGTTTGTATATCTGTCTGAAACAGATACTGCAACGGCCTGCTTTCCATATGCTGCAGCGACAGACTGGCATTTCTTCGCGATCAGAACCAGTGCTTCGTGGTAGTCATCATTCTGCAGCACTCCTGATTTCCGGATCAGCGGTGTCTTCAGCTTATCGCCTGTTACTGCACCGTCGAAGCCCCATTTGCCTTTGCCGCAGATCAGTCCCTGATTTACGGTGCCTTCTTTATCCGGATTTGCCTTAATCAGCATATCTCCGTAAGATTCCAAAATCAGGCTGCAGCCGGCAGAACAGTAGGAACATGTGGTTTTCGTTGAAGTTGTCTTCAGCGGTGTTTCCTTCACCATTCTGGTTCTTTCCTGGAGCGCTCCCACCGGACATACACTTACGCACTGACCGCAGGAAATGCATCCGGACTCGGCCAGAGGCTTACCCATATTCGGTTTCACCACTGTGTCAAAACCTCTGTTTATCAGACCCAGAGCTCCAACGCCGACGACCTCATCGCACACTCTTACGCAGAGGCCGCAGAGGATGCACTTATTCGGATCCCGCACGATAAACGGATGATTGTCCTCAAACTCAATACAGTTTTTCTCACCTGCAAAACGTGCAGGCTTTACCTGATACTGTCTCGCAAAATCGATTAACTTACATTCATAATAGTCATGGCATCCGCATTCAAGACATCTGGAGGCTTCTTCACGTGCCTCTTCTTCTGTATACGCATTCGGAATGACTTCCGTGAAGTTATCTTTTCTTTCTTCTGCACTCAGATGTGACAGTGCCTGTCTGAACATGTTATCACGTTCTTCAAAGGATCTGGCAGAAAGGTCGTGCCGTTCCACAACAAAATCTTTTCTCTTTTGGATGATTTCTCCGTGAAGATATGCATCAATTACCTCAGAGGCCTTCTTTGCATCCGCAATGGACTCGATGGCAATGGATATTTTGTCGTTGCCGCAGTCTCCGCCGGCAAAAACGCCCGGAATGCTGGTCATAAATGTGTTCGGATTATATGCGATTGCATTCTTCTTCGTCTTTTCACCAGGGAACAGGGAGGAGTCCACTGCCTGTCCGATTGCCAGAATAACGGTATCAACCGGCAGAAGTTCTGTCTTTCCTTCCACTGGAACCGGCTTTCTTCTGCCGGAAGCATCCGGTTCACCAAGTTCCATAACCTGCAGAAGTATTTCTTTCACATGTCCGTTTTCATCGGAAATGACTTCAATCGGATTAGTCAGATTCTTAAAGATAACACCTTCTTCTTCTGCTTCCAGGATTTCCAGATGGTCTGCAGGCATTTCATCTTTTGTTCTTCGGTAAATATTATAGACTTCTTTCGCACCAAGACGTACGGCCGTTCTGCAGGCGTCCATGGCAGTATTGCCGCCGCCTACAACGGCAACTCTTTCGCCCAGCCGGATGGTTTCATTTCTTACCACTCTGCGGAGGAAATCAATACCTCCGATGACACCTTCCGCATCTTCACCCGGACAGCCCACACCGGTAGATACCCAGGCACCGATACCGATCAGAACTGCATCATAATTTCTGTAGAGGACATCAAACAGGATATCTGTTCCAATCTTCATATTGGTCTTGATTTCCACACCCATGGATTTGATTGTGGCGATTTCTTCATCCAGAACATCTTTTGGAAGTCTGTATTCAGGAATACCATAGCGCAGCATAC
>JAFYKS010000190.1 GCA_017537495.1 Bacillota bacterium
ACCGGTATTAAATTCGATCTGAAGGCAGGAAACGGTGAAGTAATCGCTACTTCTGAAGTTTACACCACCGAAGCTGCATGCAGAAATGGCATTGAAAGCGTGAAGAAGAATGCACCTGCGGCTGCTGTAGAAGACCAGACAGCAGAAGGTTTTGCAGCAGAAAAGCATCCTAAATTCGAAGTATATAAGGATAATGCTGATGAATTCCGTTTCCGTCTGAAAGCAACCAATGGCCAGGTTATCGCTGTAAGCGAAGGCTCCAAGGCGAAGGCAAGCTGTCTGAACGGCATTGAATCCGTGAAGAAAAACGCACCGGAAGCAGAAATCACAGAAGCTGAATAATCCAATAAAATAAGCGGAAGCCTCAGGCTTCCGCTTTTCGTTTCTTCGTATTAGTCCAGTACGAGGGATGGTGCAGTATACACTCTCGCCTTGTACTCGTTATCCAGCTCGTACAGGCCCTTCGGATCACGGCCGAAGAGTTCGAATCTAGTAATCATATCGCTTGCATTCTTTTCTTCTTCACCCTGTTCATCTACGAACCAATCCAGGAACTTCATGGTTCTGAAGTCTCTGATATCGTAGGCCGCACCATAGATTTCATGAATCAGGCTGGTTACCAGCTTTTCATGTTCCAGGCTGGCATACAGCGGATCCTCGTACTTTTCGAAAACCTTATCAGGCTTGGCGATTGGCAGCAGGTTCACTTCCATATCATTATTCTGCATATACTGCATAATCAGCATCGCATGATCCATTTCTTCCTTCGCCTGAATAGTAAACCAGTTTTCATAACCGTCCAGTCCCTGCTTTTCATAATATACCGCCATATCCAGATACAGGTACGCGGAATACATTTCATTGTTAATCTGTGTATTTAATAATTCAGCTACTTTCTTACTCATTTTTATATTCTCCCTTCAGCATTTTCTTTCGATACTCTTTTGTTAAATTCATATTATCACATCATTTTCAATTTGTCAACAGATTTATGATAATCATTATCATTTTCTTAACGGTTACATTTTTCTTTTTACTGTTCATTTTGACGTATATATTTGTAACAAAACGTTGAAATCTGCATTTTTATGGAGTATAATTACTTTGGGTATTAATGTTATATATAGAAAGCGAGTAAAAATGAACTTTATCGGCGATTATTTTGCAGTCGGACTGGTTATCGTGCTGTGTATGTTTTATTTTGAAAGAAAGTATTTTCTTACAAAATCAAGCAGATACTTTGTACTTTGCCTGCTGCTGACTGCTGCAACAGCAGTCACAGATATTATCACCGGGGCACTGCTTACACTGAACGGTGTTCCTTACTGGTTGAATATGTCTGTAAACAGTCTGTACTTTATTATCAATATTATTACAACATCCACTATTGCCCTGTTCCTGTTCACCAAACTGCTGGAACATGCCTATGACGATCACTGCATGACTTATGCCAAGCGTGGGCTTCGAATTTTGTTCATAGCCTATATGCTGCTTGTTATAATCAATTTAAAAACAGGCTGGATGTTCTATTTTGATCAGGAAGGAGTATATCACCGAGGCCCGATCAATGCAGCTGGTTATCTTGTTACCATTTGCCAGATGGGACTGGTCATGATATGCTATTATCGAAATAAAAAAAATGCCAGCCGTTCCATGCGGCGTGCACTGATTCAGACCTTCCCGGTCATTGTTCTATGTATTGTAGTGCAGCGCATTTATCCTGAAATCATGCTGAATGCCTTTATCATGGCCCTGATGGATACGGTTCTGTTCCTTACATTCCAGGGACAGCGTCAGGGCATTCATACTCTGACCAAGCTCAATGACCGTCACCGGTTCTTCCGTGATGCAGAATTCCGTGCAGAAGCAGGAGAACGCACACAGGTCTTCCTGATCAATATTCATAACTTCGGTGAAATTAACCAGAAATACGGACATATTCACGGGGACGAAATCCTCTATCAATTTGCATTTGCACTGGAGCGGCTGATAAAACACAGCATGGCCTTCCACATGAACGGTACGGTTTTCGCATTAACGGTAACATACACCACAGAAAAAGCGGCGGCGGACTGCCGCAGCAGCCTTCTCCGTTTCATGGATTCCGGCATTGATTTCATGGAAAACCATATCGATCTGGACTATACGGTAACAGAATATATTACCGGAACTGAAGCCATGAATGCTGCTGACTTCTACGAAAAGCTGGAATATTCCACAAATCTGGCATACCAGGCTAAACAGCGTTACATCCTTTACACTCAGGAAATCGGCGATCAGATGGACCGGAGACGTTATCTGACAGAACGTCTTCGCAATATAAGCTGTCAGCAGGGTTTCCAGGTCTGGTTCCAGCCAGTTCACTGCATGCACAGCAGACAGTTCTGCTCCATGGAAGCACTGCTCCGTCTCTACGAGCCGGATGGTTCTATAATAAGTCCTCAGGAATTCATTCCGCTTGCAGAAGAAACAGGAATGATATCTGATGTTACCTGGTTTGTAGCAGAGGAAGTCTGCCGTTTCCTTTCGGAACACTCACAGGCATGTCCTGTCAGTGTTTCCATTAACCTTCCTATGGCCCAGCTGCTGGAGCCAGGGTTCCATGACCGTCTGAACCAAATTGCCAGCCGTTATGGTGTAGCACATCATAAAATCTGCCTGGAATTCACAGAACGTGCTATTTTGGAGAACTTTATCCAAACAAAAGCCGTTATGGAACAGCTTACACAGGATGGTTACCGTTTTTATCTGGATGATTTCGGTACCGGGTATTCCAATTTCAACTGTCTGCTTCAGCTTCCGTTCCAGTTTATCAAGCTGGACGCAAGTTTGATTCACTGCAGCAGTGAAGGTCAGGCAGATTACGGTCTGATTCGGACTTTGACGGATCTGTTCCATAACATGAACCTGAAAGTTATCGCAGAAGGTGCTGAAACACAGCAGGATGTGGATAACCTGCACAGACACGGTATCGACCGGATACAGGGGTATTACTTCGCCAAACCTATGCCGCAGGATGAACTGCTGAAATTCTATCAGCAAAATCCGCTGCAGAATAACTGATTAAGAAAGAAAGCTGCCACAGGCAGCAGAATGGAGAATCTTATGTTAGAACGTGAAACGCTTGTAAACGAACTTCTTAAAAAAATCAAAGGAGAATTTTCAGTATCCGGTGAATCACAGCAGGATGCCTTTAAGGCATACGATATGGGTGTGCAGTATGGTCAGACCCGCCGGTTTGACAATTCCCGCTTTTATCATAACTATAAGTTCCGGCTGGATGACGGCACTTCCGTTATGTCTACTTCCTTCTTTAATATTTTCATGTCTCGTAATCAGACCGGTGCTTACATTGACGCAGAAAAGGCTCTGAAAGAATTCTTCACCGATGCACGTCAACTGGATGCAATCTTCCATCTGGTACGTGACCAGCGTTTCGGCATCAACGGTGCGTTCAAAGCAATCATGAGCCCTCAGGAACCGCAGCAGCTGAATTACATTGATTTTGTGCTGGTTATTGCCTGCTTCTGTGCCGGAGCTGTGAATAAATAACGTTTATAAAACATCAAAAGACCGCATGAATGCGGTCTTTTTTACTGTTATTCCTGTATGTTCAGTGTTTTCAGAATTCCTTCTGCAATGGCTTCTGCCAGAATCTGCTGATAGCTTGCCCGGCAGAGTTTCTCCAGTTCTTCATCATTGGTCATGAATCCCATCTCTACCAGAGTTGCCGGCATGTCGGTGAAACGTATCACGTACATCATCTCTGTGCGGAGTTCTCTGGTTGCTATCTTACCGGTACCTGCCGCAGCTTCCATAATGTTCGCAGCCAGGTCTTTGCCCTTTTCGCCCTGCTTTTCATAGTAGCATTCCAGTCCGTTGGCAGCTGGATCCTCGCTGCTATTGCAGTGCAGGCTGACGAACAGGTCGCCATCAGTTCCGTTGGCAAACTTGGTCCGCTCCTTCAGATCCATATCCACATCTTCATCTCTGGTAAGAATAACTTCAATATTATCCCGCTCCAAAAGAGCCTTCACCATTTCAGTGACAGCCACATCAATATCCTTTTCAATGACTTCTGCCCCTTCAAATTCTGCTACAGCACCGCCGTCACTGCCCCCATGCCCCGGGTCCAGGATTACTGTTGCCAGAGGCTCCACATCCATCGGCTGAGATACCGTCGGCAAAGTATCACCGTCGCCGCTGCC
>JAFYKS010000191.1 GCA_017537495.1 Bacillota bacterium
ATAACGACCCCCTGATTCATCTTCGGACGGTTGACGGAGTCTGCCATATCCCCCCGGTTTGGATGAACTGCATGGGCATTGTCTGCAGAGATCAGGAAACTGTCTGCCACAGCCCTCAGATAGTCTTCCTCGCTGCCTCCAAGACAGGCGTTGATTCTCAGCAAAGTATCTTTCAGGAAGGTTCCTGCTGCACCCTGCTTGGTTTCACTTCCCACTTCTTCGTTATCCATAACGCAGTGGACTGCCACCTTTTCAGACGTTCCGGAAGCCCCCAGAATCCCCATGAGAGAGCCGTAAGCGCACTCCAGGTCATCCAGTTTGGCACTGGATATAAACTCATTGTCGGCGCCCCACAGGGTCCCCTGCTGGCGGTTGTACAAGTATATGTCGGTGGATATAATGTCCTCTGCCGCCACACCCGCTTCGGACGCCAGAAGCGCCGCCAGGGAAGGTTTTGCTGAGTCGGAACCGGATGCAGGCAATGCTCCCAGCACCGGCATCATGTCGGTCTTCATGTTATATTTATAGCCATTGTTCACATCCGGATTCATGTGAGGTGCCAGATTCGGAATCATCAGCAGATCACGGTCCAGGTTCACCAGACGAGACTCCAGACGGCCTGTACCAGTCCGGACCAGAATACGTCCGGCTGCCGACAGAGGGCGGTCCAGCCAGGTGGAAAGAATCATGCCGCCATACTTTTCCACATTCAGCTTCACATAGGCACCTTCTGCTTCCGCTTCCGGATTCTCTTTCACTTTAAACACAGGTGAATCACTGTGGCTGGAGATGATCTGATAACCTGTGCACACACCGGAGGCCGGTACACGGAAGGCAATGAGGGCAGAGTCATTCCGGGTCACATAGTAGGCCCCGCCGGCTGTCAGCTGCCAGGAATCCCGCTCTTTCAGTTCACAGAAGCCGGCCCCTGCAAGTTCTTTTTTCATATTGTCAATTACATGGAACGCACTTGGACTCCGGTCGATGAAGTCCAGCAGTTTTTCTGCATTTTCTTTATACATAACAGCCTCCTATCCCAGGTACGCCTGAATCAGCTTGAACGTAGCTTCCACACCCAGCTTATGGGAGCGTTCATAGCTGTGAGACGCATAAACGCCCGGTCCGATTACCACATGACGCAGGTTGTGACCGGCACGGACAGATACGTTCACGTCAGAACTGTAATTTGTAAATACATCCACCACGAAGCGGATATTGTTTTCCTTAGCCAGGCGTATCAGCTGGCTGTTCACTTCGTAGTCGTAAGGGCCGCCGGCATCCTTTGCACAGATAGAAACCATGGTTTCATCGCACTGCAGATGTTCGCCCACACAGCCCATATCCACGGAAATCATTTCTGTTACGCCAGCCGGAATGTCTGCAGCACCGCCATGACCCACTTCCTCATAGGAAGTAAATCCGATGTGCACACGGCGTGCAGGAGTGATACCCTCTTCTTTGAGATATTTTGCGTAGCCCAAAAGCACTGACGCACAAAGCTTGTCGTCCAGGAACCGGCTCTTGATGAAACCGCTTTCGGTGACAACCGTACGTGGGTCAAAGGAAACATAGTCGCCAACCATGATGCCCAAAGCTTCCGCTTCCGCCTTTGTATTCACGTATTCGTCCAGCAGCAGTTCCACCGTATCGAAATTGCGTTCTGTTTCGTTGTATTTGTCGTTTACATGGGTGGATGCGTTAATCAGGTGTACCACACCGCCGATTTTCTTACCATCATGAGTGTGAACGGTGCAGTTTTCGCATTCCACGTTGGCAGCTCTCAGACCCCCGATATTAATCAGCTTCAGACGGCCGTCAGCCTTGATTTCCTGCACCATGGCACCCAGTGTGTCAATATGTGCAGCCAGCAAAATCCCGTCATCTGCCTTTTCACCGCCCAGGTCACAGACCACACCTCTTTTTAATGTCATCTGCGGCTCATAGCCCATGGCCTCAAGTTCTGCCATAACAAATTCTGCCGCTTCCCGTGTAAATCCGGATGGGCTTGGAATAGCCAGCAGTTTCTTCATTGTGTCTAAAATATAGTCCATGTACTTCATATGTTCGTTCCTTCTTTCTTCACAGATTTCTGTGGGGATTTTTCCCTGTATTAAAATCATTTTAGCACGATAAAAATACATTTACAATTGAGAAAAAAATTGACTTGAAAAATATTTTGCGTTAAAATATTTGTGTAATTTTTTCTGATATATTCGGATGCGCTGCGGCAGTCTGCCGGCAACAAAGGTTCCGGAATAATACACAGTTTAAAGAGAGGAATGATGTAATTATGAAATTAATTTACGAAGGTAAGACTAAAAACGTATTTCAGTTAGACAACGGCAATGTGCTGTTAAAGTTCAAGGACGACTGCACCGGTAAGGACGGCGTATTCGATCCAGGCGAAAACACTGTAGGTTTAACAATCGAAGGCATTGGCCGTGCTAATCTGGAAACTTCCATCCACTACTTTGAACTGTTAAAGGAAGCTGGCATTAAGACTCACTACGTAGATGCTAACATCGAAGAAGCAACTATGGAAGTTCTGCCTGCAACTGTATTCGGTCATGGTCTGGAAGTAATCTGCCGTCTGGTAGCTACCGGCAGCTTCGTAAGAAGATACGGCGAATACATCGCTGACGGTACTCCATTAGAAGGCGGATACGTTGAATGTACCTTCAAGAACGACGCACTGGGCGATCCACTGGTAACCATGGAAGGTCTGGCAGCTCTGGGCGTAATGTCCCCTGAAATGTTCGCAAGCATGAAGGAACAGACTCTGAAGATCACTAAGATCGTAGCTGACGACCTGAAGAAGATGGGTATGGACCTGTACGACATCAAGTTCGAATTCGGTTACAACAATGACGAAGTAATCCTGATCGACGAAATCGCCTCCGGTAACATGAGAGTTTACAAGGATGGCAAGATCTTGGATCCAGTAGAACTGACCAAGGTAATCCTGGGCAAGTAATATCACCCGAAAAACAAATCACCCGGTACGGAATTCCGTACCGGGTATTTTTATTGCAGTCAAGATATGTAATTTACGCAGTTTCCATGGCCTTTTCAAATTCTTCTTTTATTTCAGCCAGCATCTGCGGACTGTCCATGATATCCTTACCGGTCATGGCCATGGCGCAGGCGTTCTGCCACAGGGCCTGGCGGGCCGGCTGCCTCAGAGTTGTTTCTCTGAATTCTTCTGTGTGGGTCGGATACTCTTCTCCCGGTGCCTGGATGCTGTAGTAAGGATGGATAGCCGGGCAGACGTGGCTCACGTTTCCGATGTCGGAGGAGCCGCAGGCCGGCAGTGCAGGTACGATGTTCTCAATGCCTACTTTTCTCCAGTTTGCTTCCAGGATATCCATCAGCTTTTCATTGGTCACCAGGTTGTCGTTTCCTGCTTCAAACTCCTCGATTTCCAGACGTGCACCGGCTGCAGCAGCGCCGCCCCGTGCACATTCTTCTACTCTTGCACGGACTTCGTTGAGGTAAGTCAGGGTTTCTGCTCTCACGTAGAATTCTGCCACTGCCAAATCTGGAATGGTATTGGCTGCAGTACCGCCTTCTTTGATGATACCATGAACGTAGGCAGAAGGAAGCAGCTGCTGACGGAGCAGGCCGATGGCATTGAACGTCAAAATACACGCATCCAGGGCGTTGATTCCCTGCTCACGGGCTGAGACAGCGTGGGCTGCTTTGCCATGGAAGGTGAAGCGCAGTGCCCGAATTGCCAGGGACTGTCCGCTCCGCTCATAGCGGTAGAACGGGTGGCCGATCAGTGCCACATCCACATCGTCGAAAGCACCTTCTGCTGCATACTTTACCTTGGCACCATCTGTTTCTTCTGCAGGTGTGCCGATAACCACCACGCGGCCGGAAGTCTCACCCATGTTCTGTGCCAGGTGAATTGCCGCACCGGTGCTGACAGTGCCAAGAATATTATGGCCGCAGCCGTGGCCCACCTTCGGCAGGGCGTCGTACTCAGCCAGATAGGAAATAGTGGCACCACCCTCACCTTTTGTGAATTCGGCACGGAAACCGGTGGCCAGGCCCAGGTAATTTCTTTCTACGGTAAATCCGTATTTTTCAAGGAGTTTGCAGTGGGCTTCTGCGGACTTGAACTCCTCATGGCCCAGCTCCGGATTTTCGTAAATATAGCAGCTCAGGTCCCACAGGTCCTGTTCCAGCTGCGGATTCAGTTTCGTCATATCTGTCATAACGATGCCTCCTATTCTGTCTTCCCGAAGGTCTGCAGATGCTTCATGCTGCCGTAGCGATTCAGTGCATGGGCATATTCGTCTGCATCATAGAAGCTGCACTTGCCTTCACCGAAGTCTTTGGCAACTTCCACCGCATAACGGGCTGACGCTTCCACATCGATGAAATTGGTAGCCCCGGTGGCACAGCCTGCAACGGGAACTTCTGTTACGATAGCCACACCCACAACCGGTGCATCGGTGGCAGTGCATGGCTGAAGAATGCTGTTCAGATGATACAGGTCATTGCCGTATGGAGTGATATCCAGAGTGCTCAGCGCAAATACTGCCGGCAGCTGTCCGGTCACACGTTCCATGACGCTGAGCAGGTCTTCACTGACTCTCAGGATGTAACCTTCTTTCACCGTATTGGAGATGGCAAAGCCCCGCTTATTGATGATGCGGTTTCCCTTAGTGGTGTCAATGGACAGGATGGCATCCAGCTCGTCACTGACTTCTCCCTGGTTCACCTGGTACATTTCCACCGGGGAGTCCATGAACGGAACCGGATGATGTTCTCTGGTCGGTGCATCCGGGCAGATATGAGTGGAAACAACCACGTCTCCCTCCAGAATGTCACCGCGGCGGTGCATATCCAGAAGTTTTGCTGCGGCAGTCAGTGCAGCCAGAGCGCCGTCACCGTCAGACACGAAGCCGGTCACTTCCGGTCTTGCCCCCAGACCTCCCAAACGGCCCAGAATACCCAGAGTCGGTGCATCCCCTCCTGAACGCTTTCCGTTACGTCCTGGAATGGTGATGCGGATCATATCGGTCACACCCTTCGGTCCTTCCAGCGGCCATACCTTAATTTCTGCCTCCGGATCAATGGACTTAAGATAGGCTTCTGCCAGTGCTCCGCTGGCATCCGGCGCATCTAAAATATCGTAAACTTCCATAAGCTGTTTTAATAACATAAGTGGACCTCCTATATCATTTCGCCTTCGTTGGCTTCTTCTTCAATAATCTGTTCCTGCGGAATCATATCGCCGAAGGCTGCCCGGATGACTGCCTGGCGTACGTTGACAGAAACACGTGCGTGTTTGTTCTTCGCCGCCGCTTCCTCTTCGATAATCCGCAAAATCTCCATGAGCCGCTCTCTGGTCAGATAATCTCCGCGCCAGTGGAAAGTCAGGATTTTGCCCTTCTTCACCGCCTGTGCAGACCGTTTGCGGATATCCTCCAGTTTGGTGAAGGACACCTTCTTCGTCTTATAGTAGAAGGCTTCTCCGTCGCTGCACTCCGGCACCCGCCAGATTACCGGCTCGTGATCCCGAAAGACCTGTTTATCGCTGAGCATGAAGTAGTCGTACCGCAGTTCCTCTGCCGCCACCTTGTCCCGTCCCTTGCCCAGGGAGTTGTCGAAGGTAGCATCCAGGTGGTAATACTTGCCGTTTATCTTCAAAACATTCCAGGCATGGCGGTACTTGATTCCCTTTTCCGGGTTGGCCTCAGAGATGGCGATGGTGCACCAGATGTTCAGTGCGTCGCAAAGTATCTTCACCGACTTGGCGATGCCTTCGCAGACGCCTACGCCCTGGCCCATAGGACCGATGATTTCATGAGAATACTGCTTCTTCAGCTTATCATAATAGACGTTTTCGCAGATGAAATCATGGATATATTTCAGTTTTTCCTCTTCCTTCAGACTCATGGCCGGACGGGCTACCTTTTCCACGCGGGAAGTCATGGCCTTTTGATGTTCCTGAATTTTCTTCTTGTCGAAGAGGTATTCCGGAACCACCTCCACGCTGGAGGAATTGTCATAGTATTTGTATTTAATCCCGCCGGACCAGAATACTTCCGGATGGTCGAGACGGAGGAGAAAATGGATTTTGAAAAGCGCATCCCCCTCAAGGCGCGGCACCAGGAATGACGGTGCCAGAGAATTCAGTCCCTGCAGCAGTGCATAATAAGCGGCCTGCTCCTGTTTATTCAGTTGTGTGTAATAATAATGTGTACTCATAAGAATACTTTATCATATTCCGGGAAAAATGTCGAATCCAGTTGTTTCTTCCGCTGAAAAATTATATAATATTCAGGTAGAAATATTTTCCTACAGGAGGATTTAAAATATGGAAAAGAAACTGTCACCGAAGGCCCTGGCCATCGTGAAAAAAATGCAGCAGAATGAGCTGACGGAAAGTGTAATTTATGAAGAAATATCCAAGTTCGCCAAGGGTGAGGAAAATCAGGTAACCCTGCTCCGTCTCTCTATGGAAGAACGGGCTCACTACGAAATCTGGAAGAGTTACACCGGTATCGAAATGAAGCCGCAGAAAGCAAAAGTTATGAAGTATAAGCTGATTGCCAGAATCTTCGGATTCACCTTCGCAGTAAAACTGATGGAAAAGGGTGAAGAAGGTGCTCAGGATGAATACAAGCTGCTGGCTGAAGAAGTAGTAGAAAGCGTGGAAATCCGCCGTCAGGAAGAAGAGCATGAAAAGGCTCTGCTGGACATGATGGATGAAGAACGTCTCCACTATGTAGGCAGCATGGTTCTTGGCTTAAATGACGCACTGGTAGAACTGACCGGTTCCCTTGCCGGCTTCACCTTCGCCATGCAGAATACCCGCCTCATTGCCCTGTCCGGTCTGATTATCGGTATTTCCGCTACCTTCTCCATGGCTTCCAGTGAATTCCTGGCTGCCAGAAGTGAGGGCAGAAGCGACGCATTTAAGTCCTGTACCTACACAGGTATCGCATATCTGGTTACCGTAGTTCTGCTGATTGCACCGTACCTGCTGCTGGGCAATTCCCAGTACATGGTTGCACTGGGCTTAATGCTGGCAATCGTAGTTCTGATTATCGCCGTGTTCACCTACTACACATCCGTAGCACAGGATGAACCATTCAAGTCCCGCTTCACCGAAATGGCTGTCATCAGCATCAGCGTAGCAGTGATTTCCTTCTTCGTTGGTATCGCTGCAAAGCATTTCCTGGGTGTGGATCTGTAAATTACATCTAAAAAGTATAAAGTCGGAAAACCTAAGCAGATTTCCGACTTTTTTATTTCGTATTCGTCCAGCAGCAGTTCCATACAAAGGTCCATGCCCCGGTCACAGTTAGTAAATACCACTGCACCGTCACCGGTCTTCTTGTCCCAGATACAGAAGTTCTTAAATCCGCCGTTATCCCCCCAGTGCCAGCATACATCCGGTTCTGCATCCATCAGACCAAATCCCAGTCCCCAGGATACACCATGGACTGCATGGTTATGCGGCGAAGTCATGGTATCAAACGAGTCTGTGGACAGGCCGCAGCGCTC
>JAFYKS010000192.1 GCA_017537495.1 Bacillota bacterium
CAATCTTGGTCATTTCTGCCAGGTTTGCACCCTTGCCGCCCAGGAGGCCCTTCATTTCCTTGGAACCTTCATTAAAGGAATAAACATACTTCTTCATCATAACACTTCTCCATTTCTGTCATATTCATGACACTTTGTTTTCCGTTTCCCACTCTCTGAGTAAAAAACAAGCCGGACAGCTTAATACCGCCCGGCTGATAATGCTTTGCGGGATTAGGCCTTAGAATGCTAATCTTTCTTCGATGTAAGCACGCACTTCGGAAACAGGGATTCTTACCTGTTCCATAGTGTCACGGTCACGTACGGTTACGCAGCCGTCTACTTCAGTCTCGAAGTCTACGCAAATGCAGAATGGAGTTCCAATTTCGTCTTCTCTTCTATATCTCTTACCGATTGAACCCGCTGCATCATAGTCTACCATGAAGTACTTGGACAGTTCTTCATGAATAGGCTCTGCGACATGTGATAACTTCTTAGCCAGAGGCAGTACTGCAGCCTTGAATGGTGCCAGTGCAGGGTGGAACTTCATTACCACACGTGTGTCTTCCTTGCCGTTGGCATCAGTCAGTACTTCTTCTGTATATGCATCAACCAGGAATGCCAGAGCAACTCTGTCAGCACCCAGTGATGGTTCAATTACATAAGGGACATATCTTTCGTTTGTTTCCGGATCGATGTAGGACAGGTCCTGGCCGGAAGTGTTAATATGCTGAGTCAGGTCAAAGTCGGTTCTGTCAGCGATGCCCCATAATTCACCCCAACCGAATGGGAACAGATATTCAATATCGGTAGTAGCGTTGCTGTAGTGGGACAGTTCTTCCTGTTCATGGTCACGGGTTCTGATGCATTCCATGTCCATGTTCAGGCTCTTCAGGAAGTTCACACAGTATTCTTTCCAGTATGCGAACCATTCCAGGTCAGTACCAGGCTTGCAGAAGAATTCCAGTTCCATCTGTTCGAATTCTCTGGTACGGAAGGTGAAGTTACCTGGGGTAATTTCGTTACGGAAAGACTTACCAATCTGTGCGATACCGAAAGGAACTTTCTTTCTTGCGGATCTCTGCACGTTCTTGAAGTTTACGAAAATACCCTGTGCAGTTTCAGGTCTTAAGAAGATTTCAGCCTTGGAGTCTTCTGTTACACCCTGGAAGGTCTTGAACATCAGGTTGAACTGTCTGATACCTGTGAAGTTGGACTTGCCGCAATCAGGACATGCAATCTGCTTTTCAGCGATGTAGCTTTCCATCTTTTCGTTGGACCAGCCGTCAACTACCATTTCAATACCCTGTTCATGATGATATTCATCAATCAGCTTGTCAGCTCTGTGTCTGGACTTACATTCCTTACAGTCAATCAATGGGTCGGAGAAACCGCCTACGTGACCGGAAGCTACCCAAGTTTTAGGGTTCATCAGGATTGCTGCATCCAGGCCTACATTGTACTTGGATTCCTGAACGAACTTTCTCCACCATGCCTTCTTCACGTTGTTCTTGAACTCAACACCCAGAGGACCGTAGTCCCATGTGTTAGCCAGACCACCGTAAATTTCAGAGCCCGGGAAAATAAATCCTCTGTTCTTCGCCAGGGCTACAATTTTTTCCATTGTTACTTCTCTGCTCATTTTAATATCTGTCTCCTAAAGTATAAATTATAAACTGTTTTTTATAAACCGGTTTCCCGGAAGACCTTGTTTCTTTAATTAAATCAAGCGTTTACTTAACTAAATAAAGTTTAAAGGTCCAAATTATTCTTCGTCTTCTTCGCAGCACACTTCTTCTGCTGCTGCTTCAGCCTTTTCAGCCAGATCTTCCAGCTTTTCTTCCAGGTCGTCCAGGATTACTTCCACTTCGATATCCAGATCGTCCTTCTTGTTCTTCAGTTCTGTAATCTTATCTGCTGCTGCTACTTTAATGCTGTTGTATGCTTCAGTACCCTTTGCAACCACATCATCTACCACAACAGAGCTCTTTTCCTTTACTTCCTTGCCCAGTTCTTCCGCTCTCTGGGAAATATCCACGATGGTACCATCATCCTTCTGCAGTTCAATCTGGCACTTGAAGCCAAATGCTGCGATGATACCTGCAATCACACCCCATGGCGCCAGCAGAGCACCAACCAGACCGGCATTCAGTGGCAGGTTCAGCAGAACTTCGTCATCCTTTCTGATGGTAATCTTGGAAATGTTGCCCTTCTTAACCATATCCTTAATTTTATCAACGGTTTCGTTGGCAGCATCGTTTACCTTCTTTGCAGGCTTTTCGTCAACAGTGTCTTCGATTGCAATAATCGCATCTACTACGCTTCCTTCAGCTGCTTCCAGAGCATCCTTTGCTTCCTTATAAGATACGCCTGTTCTGTCTTTAACCAGTTCAATCTTTTCTAATGTGATTTCCATTGTCATACCTCCTGTATTATAATCCGTCCCTGAAAAAGCCTTCGCTCTTCAGTTCTTTTACATCCAGATGATACGCCAGGTACTGCTTCATAATCTTCTGCAGTTTCTCCAGCGTCTTTTCCTCCAGCGCCAGTTTCCGGAATGCGGAAAGCGGGTGCTTTTGAAAATACCCTAATATATCTACTATAGCAAAATTTGTCTCATAAATCAATGGTCGGCTTTCTTCTTCCTTCAGGTTTTCACCACATTTTCTGCAGATCATGCCCCCTTCTTTCACGGAAAACAGTTTTAGATGTTCCTCCGTGTTTCCGCAGCAGACGCAGCCCCTGATATGAGGCATGCTTCCCAGGATATCCAGAGCCTTTACCATGTAGGCCATGACCAGGGTTTCATGTTTTTTTTCCCTGTTTTCCAGCTCCTCCATGAACTCCAGCAGCAGATTATAGAGTTTAATCTGGGGCATTTCATCCGGCAAAATCTTTTCGGTCAGCTCCAGCACATAGCTGGCTGCCATGTATTTATCCAGGTCTTCGCCAATCCCATAAAAACTCTGCAGTACCTGCGCATGATTCAGGTTATAGCTTTCTCTCCCCTTAAAGAGCTCATATCTGCCGTTGGTGAAAGGACGCACCGCCAGGGCGGATTTGTTCTTTCCGCCTTCATTAAGGCTGGTTCCCACACTGATTTTGCCAAACTTCCTGCTGAAAAGCAGAATCATCCTTCGGCCGCCTACGGTTCTGGTCTGCCGGAGAACAATTGCTTCCGTATCGGTAACCATGTCCGGCTCCTTTCTACAGATCCTTATAGCCGAAGTTTCCGAGGGCGAAGTCGGAGTCTCTCCAGTTTTCCTTCACCTTTACCCACAGTTCCAGGAACACTTTGGTACCAATCAGCGCTTCGATTTCCATACGTGCACTCTTGCCGATACCCTTCAGCTTCTTGCCCTGCTTACCGATGATAATACCCTTATGGGACTTTCGTTCACAGTAAATAACTGCACCGATTTTCGTAATGGTCGGTTCTTCACTGTAGCTTTCAATTTCAATGGCTACACCGTGAGGCACTTCGTCTTCCAGATACATCAGCACCTTTTCACGGATGATTTCACTTACGATGAAACGTTCCGGATGGTCGGTAACCATGTCAGAAGGGAAATACTGCGGGCCGTCTTCCAGGAATTCTTCAATCTTATCCAGCAGCTGCGGTACATTCTTACCTTCCAGTGCAGAAGTTCCGTAGATTGCATCGAAGATGTTCATATTTTCATATTCTTCGAAAATTTCACGGAATTCTTCTGGATTCATCTTATCAATCTTATTGATAACCAGAATCTTCGGAGTGTCGATATCCTTGATCATGTCCAGAATGTACTTGTCTCCCGGACCCTTGTCAATCTTTCCGTCAACCAGGAACAGAATCACTTCCACTTCCTTAAAGGTGGTGATGGCAGTATCTGTCATGAAGTTGCCCAGCTTGGTACGCGGCTTATGAATCCCCGGTGTATCCAGGAAAATCATCTGGCAGCCTTCATCTGTATCTGTTTCTTCACGGGTGTAAATTCCGCGGATGGTATTTCTGGTGGTCTGCGGCTTGTCTGTAGTGATGGCAATCTTTTCTCCCAGCACCGCATTCAGTAAAGTGGACTTGCCTACGTTCGGGCGTCCGATAATTCCAATAAAACCTGTTTTCAAATCTTTTCTCCTATGTTCCTACAACCGGAATCCTTCCGGTAAAATTTCATTCATTGTCATGCATCTCATGGTTTCTTCGCCGGTTCCGGTGATGATAACGAAGTCATCATCACAGAACTCCTTCATGAACTGGCGGCAGATTCCGCACGGCCAGGCTTCCACAAAGGCTTCCTCCGCTCCATCTTCAGGCACCGGACATGCTGTAATGGCAATCTTCTCAAACTCTCTGCAGCCTTCGGAAACTGCCTTCACGAAGGCTGTACGTTCTGCACAGATTGTGCCTCCAAAAGAGGAGTTTTCCACGTTGCATCCGGTGTACACGGTTCCGTCTTTTGCCAGCAGTGCAGCCCCTACCCGGAATTTTGAGAATGGAGCATAGGACCGGCGGGTCATTTCCATGGCTGCACGGAACAATTCTTTGTCTGTCATTACA
>JAFYKS010000193.1 GCA_017537495.1 Bacillota bacterium
CCTGTTCATATCCCTCTTTACTGAGACCCACGTCAGTTCTTCCGCAATACATTGCCATCTTGTTTCCTTCGGATTTTGCAGATTCATCCCAGGCCGCAGAAAAGCTGATTTTATGGATACGGCAGCGTTTCACCATCCGCACCCTGGCATCCGATCTGCGCTCATTTACCGGAACGCTGGTAAGCATCTTTCTCGGCATCGTTGCGTCCATCTATCTTCTGAAAGATAAGGACTATTTTCTGCTGCTGAAAGACCGGCTGTTCTCCCTCCTGCTGAAGCAGAAAACGCACGGAATTATCTGCGAAATTTCATGCGAAATCAATACCGTTCTCTCTTCTTTTATAAAAGGTGCCTTCATCGACGGACTTCTGGTGGCACTGCTGTCATCCGCCGGACTGTCGCTCCTGGGAATTGAATTTGCAGTCATTCTCGGCGTGCTGTGCGGGATTTTAAACATTATCCCTTATTTCGGCCCCTTCATCAGCATGGTACCGGCATTTCTGGCAGCGTTTTTCACGGGAGGCCCTGCAAAATCCGCCGCCGCAGTGCTCATGCTCTTTTTGATTCAGCAAATTGACAGCAATTATATTTATCCGCGTGTTGTAGGAAAATCCACAGGACTGCACCCGCTGTTTGTTCTCCTGTCAGTCAGCAGCTCCGGATATTTTTTCGGCCTTCCCGGCATGATCCTTGCTGTACCGGCAGCCGGAATCATACAGGTTACGCTCCGTTGGTGGTCATGCAGGTAATATTCACAATTATTCAGTATTGTATTCAAATAAATGCAGAAATTTTGTTATTTTTCAACAAATTACCCCTTGATTTTATGTCGGCACAAGTGTATAATTACAAACATCCAATGAATGATATTCATTTAGTTAAATATTTATTCACATGCAGTTATGGAGGTATACACAATGGAAAAGACTAAAATCGTACTCGCATACTCTGGCGGACTGGACACATCTATCATCTTAACATGGCTGAAAGAACAGTATGACTGTGAAGTTATCGCTGTATGCTGCAATGCCGGACAGAAAGAAGACTTCGCAGCAATCGAAGCAAAGGCGTACAAGACCGGCGCATCCAAGGCATACATCGTAGACATTCAGCAGGAATTCGTAGAAGACTATATCTGGCCTACTCTGAAAGCCGGCGCAGTCTACGAAAACAGCTACCTGCTGGGTACATCCATGGCACGTCCGCTGATGGCTAAAAAGCTGGTTGAAATCGCTGAAGCAGAAGGCGCATTCTACATTGCACACGGCTGTACCGGTAAGGGCAATGACCAGGTACGTTTTGAGTCCACCATTAAGGCACTGAACCCAGCTCTGAAGGTAATTGCACCTTGGAGAATCTGGGATCTTCACTCCAGAGAAGACCTGATTGCATATGCAGCGGCCCACGATATTCCAATCGCACAGACCATCGAAAAGATTTACTCCAGAGACGAAAACATCTGGCACATCTCTCACGAAGGCGGCAATCTGGAAAATCCTTGGAACGAACACAAGAAAGACATCCATGTTCTTTCTGTTCCAATCGAAGACGCACCGGATGAAGTAGAATATGTGGATATCGATTTCGAAAAGGGTATTCCTTGCGGAATCAACGGTGAAAAGATGGATGCTGTAAGCATTCTGAACAAGCTGAACGAACTGGGCAGCAAGCACGGCGTCGGCACCATCGACATCATCGAAAACCGTCTGGTAGGTATGAAATCCAGAGGCGTATACGAAACTCCTGGCGGAACCATTCTCTTTGCAGCACATACAGCACTGGAAAGACTGGTATTAGACAGAGACACCATGCAGTATAAGAACATCGTAGCAGCCAAGTTCTCCCAGATGATTTATGACGGTCTGTGGTTCACTCCGCTGAGAGAAGCCATCTCCGCATTCGTTGATAAGACTCAGGAAGAAATCACCGGTACTGTTAAGATGAAGCTCTACAAGGGTAATGCAATCCCAGCTGCATCCAAGTCCATCTACTCCCTGTACAGCGAAGAATACGCAACCTTCTCCGCTGACGAAGTTTACAACCAGTACGATGCTGAAGGCTTCATCAACCTGTTCTCCCTGCCTCTGAAGATCCGTGCAATCCAGAAGGAACAGAGAGAAGGCGGCTCCAAGTATAAGGACAAGCTGGAAATGAAGGTTGTAAAGGGCATCGACTTCATCGAATAATCACGACTTATTTCTAAGGAGGAACATACATACAATGAAGCTTTGGAAAGGCAGATTTGCAAAAGAAGAAAACACCGCGGCCAACGACTTTAACTCTTCGACATCCTTTGACAGCCGTATGTGGAAACAGGACATTACCGGCAGTATGGCTCACGCCGCAATGCTGGGAAAACAGGGCATCATCACAGAAGCAGAATCCGAACAGATTATCGCAGGTCTGAAGACAATCTATGCAGACATCGATGCCGGTACACTTACCTACGAACCGGAAGACGAAGATATTCATATGTTCGTGGAACGGGTTCTCACCCAGAGAATCGGCACCGTGGGCAAGAAGCTCCATACTGCACGTTCCAGAAATGACCAGGTCGCACTGGACTTCCGTATGTACCAGAAAGAACTGATTGGAAATATCGACGGGGAGCTCACCCAGCTCCTCGCCGTATTATACAAACTGGCAGAAGAAAACAAGGAAACCGTACTTCCGGGCTTTACTCACCTGCAGAAGGCACAGCCTGTGCTCCTGGCACACCACCTGCTGGCCTACTACAACATGTTTACCCGTGACAGCCAGCGTTTCGCAGACTGCTTCAAGCGGACAGACTATATGCCGCTGGGTGCAGGAGCTCTGGCCGGAACAACCTATAACACCGACCGTTTCTTCGTTCAGGAACAGCTGGGATTTGAAAACATCTGCACCAACAGCATGGACGCAGTCAGCGACAGAGATTTTGCGCTGGAATTCCTCAGCTGTGCTTCCATCACCATGATGCACCTGTCCAGACTTTGCGAAGAACTGATTCTGTGGTGCAGCCCGGACTTCGGCTTCATCGAAATGGATGACAGCTACTCCACCGGCAGCAGCATCATGCCGCAGAAGAAAAACCCTGACATGGCAGAACTGATCCGCGGCAAAACCGGCCGTGTTTATGGCGACCTGATGGGTCTGCTGACCGTAATGAAAGGACTGCCTCTGGCCTATAATAAGGACATGCAGGAAGACAAGGAACCGGTATTCGACGCAGCAGACACACTGATTGCCTGCCTGCAGATGATGATCGGCATGCTGTCCACCCTGACAGTCAACGTAGATAAAATGGTTGCCTCCACAAAATCCGGCTTCATGAACGCCACCGACGCAGCTGACTATCTGGTTTCCAAGGGTCTGGCATTCCGTGACTGCCATGAAATCATCGGCAAGCTGGTACTCCATTGTATCCAGACCGGACGGGCACTGGAAGATTTGCCGCTCTCCGAACTGAAGCAGTTCTCCGATGTGTTTGAAGAAGATATCTACGAAAACATCGATATAAAGACCTGCATCACGGCAAAGAAGTCCTACGGTTCCACTTCCTATGAAAGCGTAAAAACGCAGCTTTCCGATATCAAAGCAAAGATGGGTTATTAAACCCTATACTTCCGTAACACCCATAATAAAAATGCC
>JAFYKS010000002.1 GCA_017537495.1 Bacillota bacterium
GGACACACCGATACTGTCGGAATTTCTGATTACGGCAGCCTGGCGGAATTTGCAACGAAACCGTACGAGCTGGCAGAACTGCTGAAAGATGTAAGCAGTCTGAAAGAGGAAGTGCGGGAGGACCTGGAGTCGGGGAAATATCTTTTTGGCCGCGGGATTTTCGACATGAAATCCGGTGTAGCTGTGGTAATGGCTCTGATGGAGCGCCTCGCAGCTTCTATTGAGGGGTTCGAAGGGAATATTATTTTTGCCGCAGTCTGCGATGAAGAGGGCAGCTCCAGCGGAATGCTTACTTTCGTTCCTGAACTGGTACGGCTGGAAAAAGAGTGTGGCTATCACTATCTGGCCATGCTGGATCCGGACTATATTGCACCAGCCTATCCGGGGGATCCCAATGTATACCAGTATATCGGCACCGTAGGAAAGCTGATGCCGACCTTCCTGATTGTAGGGAAGGAAAGTCATGTGGGGGAATCCTTCAGCGGTCTGGACCCAAACCAGATTGCTGCGGAAATCACCAGAAGGGTAAATCTGAATCCGGTATTATCGGATGTGGTGGATGGTGAAGTGACACTGCCGCCGATTACCCTGATGCAGAGAGACCTGAAGCCGGAGTATTCCGTACAGATTGCGACCAAGTCCATTCTCTTCTTTAATTTTGCCACCCACTGCAGCACACCGGCGCAGGTGATGGAAAAGATGATGAAGGTGGGGGCGGACGCATTCCGTCAGGTAATCCATAATCTGAATGACGCATACATCATATTCTGTGCCATGAGAGGCGGGAACCATGAACGGCTTCCGTGGGTGGAACGAACCCTCAGCTACCAGCAGTTATATGACCTGGTAAAGGCGGAAGTGGGCGAAGGATTCGATGAAATCATCCGAAGCTATGCGGAAGAAGTTTCCCGTGATCCGGACCTGGACATGCGTGATCAGACCCTGAAGGTTGTGGAATATGTACATTCATTATGGTCCGATAAGAATCCGGTGCTGATCGTATATCTGACACCGCCGTACTATCCGCATATTTATGTGGAAGGTGTTATGCCGGAAGAAAAGCTGCTGATTGATGCAGTAGAACATGCGGTGCAGAACACCAAATGTGACTACAATCTGGTTCAGAAGAAGTTCCTGCCTTGTATCTCTGACCTGAGCTATGCTGCGACGCCGAAAGAAGAAGGGGCTATAGAAGCACTGAAGGCAAACATGCCTGGTTTCGGTATCGTATATGATCTTCCTCTGGATGACATGAGGGAACTGGACCTGCCTGTAGCTGATATCGGATGTTATGGAAAGGATGCTCACCAGTTTACAGAGCGTGTGGAAACGGCATACTCCTTCGAAGTGCTACCTGAAATTTTATATAAGACAACAAAATATCTGCTGGAACATTAAAGGAAAATGCATTTTAAAAATTGAAACAGAATAAAAATGGCCGGAAGCTGTGTCCGGCCATTTCCTGTTTATATAATGTTATTTTTTCTTCTTCAGCAGTGCGCCGAACAGGTATACGGCGCCAACGCCCACCAGAGTGGCTGCGGAAGCGATGATGGATTTCTTTGTTTCTTTTTTCATGGCAAAATCCCCCTTATCTACGAGTTTGCTTTTATCAATACGGCGATGACCAGAACGGCGATAACGCCTGCTATGGCAGCCAGAGGAACCAGGAGTGAA
>JAFYKS010000194.1 GCA_017537495.1 Bacillota bacterium
ATTATGTTTGATACGGTTGATATGCAGCCAAGACCGCCCAGTGCCATAATCGGAACAGCCATATCGTCATTTCCGCTGTAAATGTTGAATTCATCACTGATGTAGCGTGCCATTTCGCAGATTTGACTGATATCACCGCTGGCTTCTTTAATTCCGGTTATCATAGGATGTTCACTCAGTACTTTCACTGCTGACGGGGAAATATTGACACCGGTTCTGCTTTTTACAGAATACATAATGATAGGTATGCTCACATTGTCAGCAATTTTTTCATAGTGGGCAATCATGCCTGTTTCGGTACATTTATTGTAATATGGTGTAACGACAAGAAGTCCATCAGCACCGATGGCTTCCATTTCTTTTGACAGGTCCAGGGTGAATCTGGTGTTATTGCTGCCGGTTCCTGCAATGACAGGTACGCGGCCTTTTACCAGGTCAACTACAAAATGTGTGAGCTGAACGCGTTCTTTTCCTGAAAGGGTGGAGGCCTCTCCTGTGGTACCGCATACAACAAGCGCATCCACACCATTTTTCAGCTGCCATTCCACTAATTTACCCATGGCAGGATAATCTATCTTTTCGTTACGGAACGGCGTTATCAAAGCGGTGGCCGTCCCTTTAAACAACGTCATAATGTCACCACCTTTCTAAATTATTATATTCTGAACAGTGGAATTTGTTGAAAAAAACGCAGAAAAGTGATAGAATAAATTGTTAAATACACATAAAATATCTCAGAGAGGAGCTGATTGAAATGTCAGAAAAATTAAAAGTAGGTATTCTGGGCGGCACTGGAATGGTCGGTCAGAGATTCATCTCCCTGCTGGAGAATCATCCATGGTTTGAAGTGGTAACGATCGCTGCCAGCGGCAGAAGCGAAGGTTTAACCTATGCAGAAGCTGTAGAAGGTAGATGGAAGATGGATACACCAGTTCCTGAAGCAGTTAAGAATATCAAAGTCATGAATGTTAACGAAGTGGAAAAGGTTGCTTCTACAGTCGACTTTGTTTTCAGTGCCGTAGATATGACGAAAGAAGAAATTCAGGCCATCGAAGAAGCATATGCTAAAACTGAAACTCCGGTGGTTTCCAATAACAGTGCACACCGCTGGACTCCGGATGTGCCGATGGTAATTCCTGAAATCAATCCGGAACATTTTGCTGTAATCGAGAGCCAGAAGAAGAGACTGGGTACAACCCGTGGATTTATTGCAGTTAAGCCAAACTGCTCCATTCAGAGCTATGTTCCAGCACTGAACGCATGGAAGGAATTCGAACCGTATGAATGCGTAATCACAACATATCAGGCAATTTCCGGCGCAGGTAAGGACTTTAAGTCCTGGCCTGAAATGGTTGAGAATATCATCCCTTATATCGGCGGAGAAGAAGAAAAGAGTGAACAAGAACCGCTGAGAATCTGGGGTCACATCGAAGGTGATGTAATCGTGAAGGCAGAAGAACCTAAGATTACATGTCAGTGCCTCCGTGTTCCGGTACTGAATGGACATACTGCAGCTGCATTTGTCAAGTTCAGAAAGAACCCAACTAAGGAACAGCTGATCGAAAAGCTGGTGAACTACAAGGGCTTCCCACAGGAAGAAAAGCTGCCTATGGCACCGGAACAGTTTATCAAGTACTTCGAAGAAGACAACCGTCCTCAGGTTAAGGCTGACGTGGACAGAGACAAGGGCATGGGTATCAACATCGGCCGTCTGAGAGAAGACTCTGTTTATGACTACAAGTTTGTAGGCCTTTCTCACAATACTGTAAGAGGCGCTGCAGGCGGTGCAGTTCTCTGTGCAGAAACCCTGAAGGCAATGGGTTATATTACTAAAAAGTAATTTTTAATCTGATATAATATGGCAGAAACGGAGCCGGAACAGCCGGCTTCGTTTCCATGCATTTTTTTAAAAAAGACTGAAATTAGAAAGGGAGAGATTATGACTTATTTAGAGGCAATTGTTTTAGGCCTGGTACAGGGTCTGGCGGAATTCCTGCCAATCAGCAGTTCCGGCCACCTGGCACTGCTGCAGCAGTTCTTTGGAATCAGAGAAGATAATGTACTGCTTTTTGCGGTTCTTCTTCATGTAGGTACTCTGATTTCCGTATTTATCGTATACTGGAAAGATATCTGGGAACTGATAGTAGAACTGCTTCTGACCATTAAGGACCTGTGCACAGGAAAGGGACTTCGTCTGGAGGAAAGACCAATCCGTAAGCTTGGTGTTCTGATTATCATTGCAACCATTCCTACCGGTATTATCGGTATTGTGGGCGGAGATTTCTTCGATTCACTGTATACCTCCATTATTCCAATTGGCGTTGGCCTGATTATTACAGGTTTTCTGCTTGTGTTTGCGGAGCGCATGGGCAATTCCAGAAGGGGACTGGAAAAAATGAACTTCCGCAATGCATTCTTCATCGGTCTGGTACAGGGTATTGCAATCTGTCCGGGTATTTCCCGTTCCGGTTCCACTCTGTTCGGCAGCCTGGTGTGCAACTTAGAAAGATCATTCGCAGTTAAATATGTGTTTTTAATTTCCATTCCATCCATTCTGGGATCTGCTGTTCTGGAAATTCCGGATGCTCTCGAAGCAGGTTTTGATATGAGCCTTCTGGGACCAGTACTGGTTGGTATGGCTGTGGCAGCTGTTTCCGGACTGATTGCAATTAAAACCATGATTAAGATTGTTTCAGATAAAAAGTTATGTTATTTCTCATACTATGTCTGGATTGTCGGTGCAGCAGTAATTCTGTACGGCATTTTCGGTGCGTAGAAGGCGGATAGGGAGGTTTTGACATGGCAGAAGCCAAGAAGAAACCGGGTAGACCCCCTGGTTCTAAGAATAAAAACAGCAGCACTGACACTAAGAAAAACAGCAAGTCCGGCTCCGGCAGCGGTTCCGGCAATAAATCAAAAGCCAAGGCAAAAGTAGAACAGATCCAGGCTAAAAAGAAGGCTGATCGCCGTGTTATGGACGAAATTTGGGCAATTATCGCCATTGCTATTGGTGTATTCCTGATTATAGCAACTCTGACAAACGGAGCGGGCGAGTTCGGTGCCATCATCGGTACCGTTCTGAAAGGGATTCTGGGACATGTGGCTTATGCCTTCCCGTTTTATATTATCCTTTACGGTGTGCTTTTGTTTGCAAAGAAGACGGTACATATTTCCATTAAATCAGCGGCCCTTGTTTTCGTGCTGCTGGTTATGCTGACGATTGTAAATTCTGCACGCTTTATTCCTGCGGTAAGCCCTGAATTTTCATGGGAACTGGTGAAGTCATATTATGCGGCAGGTGTGGAACTGCAGAGCGGCGGTTTTATCGGTATGATCTGTGCATCTCTGTTGATTAAGTGGTTTGGCAAAGCCGGATGCTGGATTTTTGCAGTTGTAATGATTCTGATTTCCGGACTGCTTCTGATTAATACACCTGTTTCACGTTTCATCAGCAAAATCTTCGAAAAGATGGAAGAACGCAAGCTGATGCGCGAGCATGCTCATCTGGATTATGAGTATGAAGATGAGCAGGGTGTACAGCTTTCCATGAATGAAGTTCATCATAAACCTACTAAGAAACCGGTTCCTGAAAAGAAGGTTACGGTAATTAACAGCAGCGTGCTGGAAGAACGTAAGAAAGGTTCTTCTCAGGCGGCACTGCCTTCAGGTTCTGTACAGAACACTGCAGCTTCTGCAGTAACAGAGCAGCCTGCACTGAGTGTTAACGGTATGAATATTGCTGTTGACACTGAACCTGCGAAACCTGCAGAGCCTGAAGTTCCAAAGCGTACATATACGCCTCCGAGCCAGGTTGAGCCGCTTACTCCGGAAAAGAAAAACAGTATTCTGAAATATATGAATGATGACAGTCTTTTCGGCAGAAAGACTTCCGGTAACGGCTCTGTAGGTCTGGAAGACAGAGTGGATTATGGTGAAGGATTTGGTCTGGACGGACGTCCTGTAAATACTTCCGGTACCGTTGGTCTGGGGGGAGATACTGGTTCCTTTGGATTCGGTATTCCTGCAAATGCTGATAAAGTACAGAAACCTGC
>JAFYKS010000195.1 GCA_017537495.1 Bacillota bacterium
GCTGTGCGCAGTATCCGATGATTTCCATACAGTTGCGCATTCTTGGCTTGGAATCGAAATCGCCGAAAGGCTGAGACATTTCACGGCAGATCAGTGTACCGTATTTTGCCTCGATTTCTTCCACCATTTCGCCAAAAACAGGGTAAATCTCCTGCTGCAGGTGTTTGATTCTGTCCCCCATTTCTTCCTTTGGTCCGAATGGATTGCGGCGTCCTTTCAGCAGTCCCAGAGCCATAACAGCACCGGTAATAGCGCCGCAGGTATTCTTTGTATGACCCATACCGCCTCCGAAGCCGGTAGCCATGCAGATGATTTCATCCGGAAACTCCACTTCATAAATATCCATGAAGGTGCGAAGCACACATTCTGTGCAGTTTAGTCCCTGACGGAAGTACCCCCGTCCAAGCTCATCAGCCAGAGTCATTAATTCTTCCGCTGTCTTATTCGATGCGATTTCTCTTTTATTCATGTTTCTGCTCCTTTGCTTCTTCCAGTTTTTCCACAAGCCACATGGTAATCCGGGCCGTCAGCCCCCAGATAATCTGCCGCTCACTGCCTTCTCCATAGTGAAAAATCGGTGCAGAATTCTTTCCCACACGCCAGCGGTAGTCCTTCCGGATGCCGGCTGCTTCATAAGGGAAGTCATCCACTTTCTGTACCACTTCATATTCATAGCGAATCGGCTCTGTTTCCGTAAAGAATCGGTACGGAACTGTAAATACCGTTTCCACCTCTTTGGGATTCAGTTTCAGTAAAGCCAGGTCCTCTTCTTCTATAACACCAATAACCGTGTTCATGGTCAGATGTGAAACCTCATAAATAGAGTCAAACTGCCCTAAAATGCGGACTTTTTCTGCAGGAATTCCGATTTCTTCTTCCGTTTCCCGCAGTGCACATTCTGCCGGAGTTTCCCCCGGTTCCATTCTGCCGCCAGGGAAACAGACGTCACCTGGCTGGGTCTTCATTTTAGTTGACCGCTGTTCAAAAAGCAGATGGAGCCCATCTGCACATTCCACCAGAGGAATCAGTACCGCACAGTCCTTTCTCTGACCGATGGCTCCCGGTTTTCTGCCTTCCATGAATTTTTCTACATTGGCAATGTTCATTATTTTTCACCCCAAAAAGCAATACAGGCGATGGCCTGGGCCATCGCCATATAAAGCGGTTTTAATCAGTCAGAAGATTAGTTCAGGATTTCGCATCCTTCGAAGTCTACGCCGATCATTTCTTCCTTTTCAGCAGATACGCTTACTACGAAGTCCATACCATAGTTCTTGGAGATGTCCTTCAGTCTGTCGATGAATTCAGGCAGATCGCTCATCTTGAAGTCAGCGTGCTTTAAGATGCTGTCGATGAAGATAGTTTCGATGTCGTGGTCGGAGCTGATGATTCCGTACAGGAAACCGATGTATTCGTCACTGTTTGTTACGTGTTCGAAATCTTCCATGCAGATAACTCTGATTCTGTACTTCAGGTCGTACATCAGTCTCTGGTTCTTATTGATAAAAATAGTGCTGCCCTTGCTGTTTTCAACCATTTCGTTAGCCAGGTCAATCATCTGCTTAGTCTTTCCGCTTCCTTTATGTCCTACTAATAATTTCACCATAGTAAATCGCCTCCTAAAAATGTTTGCCCCTGTTTTATGGAGCATTTTTTTCATTATATAATAAATTCCTGCCGAATTCAACGGGAATTTAACACGAAATGCACAAAATCTTTTCTATTTTCGACGGTTTGTCAGTCTCAGCTGTCCGCATGCCCCGTCGATCTCGTCCCCCAGCTCGCGGCGGATGGTTGCCGGAATGCCTTTTGACTCCAGAAGTGCCTGGAATGCCTGTGCATCTTTCTTTGCCGTGGTATCGAATCCGCTTTCCTTCACAGTGTTCAGCGGAATCAGGTTCACATGGCAAAGCATGCCTCTCAGGCGCTGTACCAGTTCCTCTGCGTGTTCCTTCTGATCGTTTACGCCCTTAATCAGGGTGTATTCGAAAGTAACGCGGCGGCCGGTCTTTTCTGCATACTCTCTGCAGGCAGACAGAAGCTCCGGCATCGGATATGCTTTGCTCACCGGCATGGTGCGGCACCGAATCTCGTCATTTGGAGCATGAAGAGAAATAGCCAGGTTCACCTGAGGAAAATCCTCAGCGAACTTCTGAATACCCGGTACCAGTCCACAGGTGGATACCGTAATATTCCGCAGGCTCAGATTGAGTCCGTTTGGATCGTGAAGCAGACGGAGGAATCCAGCCAGGTTGTCATAGTTATCGAAAGGTTCTCCCGTTCCCATAACAACCACGTGATTGATTCTCTCACCTGTGTCCTTTTCCGCTGCCAGAATCTGCCCGATAATTTCACCCGGAGTCAGATCACGAACCAGTCCATCCATACCGGATGCACAGAATTTGCAGCCCATACGGCACCCCGCCTGCGAAGAAACGCAGATGGAGTTGCCGTACTTATATTTCATGAACACAGACTCGATGGCGTTGCCGTCCTGAAGTTCGAAGAGATACTTCCTGGTGCCGTCCAGTTTGGACTTCTGCACCTGCAGCATCTTCAGAATACCCAGATCAGCTTCTTCAGCCAGCTTTTCCCGCAGTGCCTTTGGCACATTGGTCATCTGGTCCCACTCAGTCACGCCGCCGTCCTTATACAGCCACTGAAATACCTGCTTTGCGCGGAATTTAGGCTGTCCCAGCTCTTTTATGAAATTTTCCAGTTCTGCAAGCTGCAGATCTTTTAAATTCATCATGGGTTATTTATACTCTTTCTACTGCAATACCAGTCTTGTGACCGTTCAGGTCGAACTTTTCAGCAACTTCAGCTTCAGCAATCGCTACTGCCAGAGTTTCCTTCTGAATGTATTCAGCATGCTTTGCTACTGCAGCCTTAACTGCATCGTCAGCTTCGATGGTGATGGTGATGTTGTCCATCATTTCGAAGTCCTTCTGCTTACGCATCTGCTGAACCTTGGAAATCAGTTCTCTTGCCAGACCTTCGTCAATCAGCTCGTCAGTCAGAGTTGTGTCTACGATAGTAAAGATGTTGTTTTCCATTGCAACTGCAAAACCTTCCTTTGCAGCGATTCTAATGTCTACCAGTTCTCTGGTAACTTCGAATGTTTCGCCGTCCAGGTCGATTGCAACCTTGCCTTCTGCTTCCATCTGTGCTACGAATTCAGCTGCGTTAACCTTAGCCATAGCACCGCCGAATGCCTTCACCTTGCTGCCGAATACAGGACCTGCTGCTCTGAAGTTTGGCTTCAGGGAGAAGTTCATGTACTTGTCCAGTTCCTTTTCGAAAACAACTTCCTTAACGTTCAGTTCTTCCTTGATTAGGTCAGTCAGGTCGCTGATGATTGCTTCATACTTACCATCAACCAGTACGCTGCCCAGAGGCTGTCTAACCTTGATCTTTTCCTTTTCTCTGGTTCCGCGGCCCAGGGTTACCAGTGCACGTACCAGGTCCATTCTTTCTTCTACACCCTTGTCGATCAGAGTTTCGTCTGCCTTAGGGAAATATGCAACGTGAACGGTTTCTTCGCCGGTCAGGTTGGTGTAGATTTCATCAGACAGGAATGGAGCGAATGGAGCGATCAGCTTAGCTACGCCTACCAGTACTTCGTAAGTAGTTGCGTATGCGCTCTTCTTGTCTTCAGTCAGTTCTTCAGCAAAGAATCTTCTTCTTGCTCTTCTGATGTACCAGTTGGACAGGTCTTCTGCCACGAAATCAGTCATAGCACGAACAGACTTCATGTGATCATAGGAATCCATGTATTCAGTTACATCCTTAACCAGCTGGTTGTACTTGGACAGGATCCAGCGGTCCAGTTCAGGACGGTTTTCGTATGGAACGTTCAGCGCAGCCGGATCCATATCATCCTGGTTGGAGTACAGTACGAAGAAGTTGTATACGTTCTTCAGAGTACCGAAGAACTTGGATACTACGTCAATCAGACCGTCTTCGTCAAACTTTGTTGGGGACCATGCAGGAGATACGCTCAGCAGGTACCATCTGGTTGCGTCAGCACCGTACTTGTCGAACAGTTCGAACGGAGATACAGTGTTGCCTCTGGACTTGGACATCTTCTTGCCTTCCTTGTCCAGGATCAGGTCGTTAACCAGTACATTCTTATATGGGGACTTGCCCATGATGAAGGTTGCGATTGCCATCAGGGAGTAGAACCAGCCTCTGGTCTGGTCGATACCTTCACAGATGAAGTCTGCAGGGAACAGCTTAGTTTCTACAGCTTCCTTGTTTTCAAACGGATAGTGCCACTGTGCGAAAGGCATAGCACCGGAGTCGAACCAGCAGTCCA
>JAFYKS010000196.1 GCA_017537495.1 Bacillota bacterium
ACGATATTCTTGGCGATACCCATATTGATGCCTGCGATATAGGACAGCAGGGATGGAGAGGCGGTGTTCAGGTCCACACCTACACGGTTTACACAGTCTTCGACGACATTAGTCAGGGCGCCTTCCAGCAGCTTCTGATTGATGTCATGCTGGTACTGGCCCACGCCGATGCTCTTCGGATCGATTTTTACCAGTTCTGCCAGAGGGTCCTGGAGACGTCTGCCCAGGGACATGGCACCACGGGTGGTTACGTCCAGGTCAGGGTATTCTTCTGCCGCCAGCTTGGACGCGGAGTAAACGGAAGCACCGGCTTCGTTTACGATGGTATACTGAATGGCATAGCCATTTTTCTTAATAAAGTTGGCAACCACTTCCTCGGTTTCACGGGATGCGGTACCGTTGCCCACTACGATAATATCGGTATGGAACTTTTCCACCAACTTCTTCAGCACCGCTTCGGTACCTGCAATATCCTTCTTCGGTTCGGTCGGATATACGGTGGTGTAAGCCTTCAGCTTGCCGGTTTCGTCCAGAACTGCAACCTTGCAGCCGGTACGGTAACCAGGGTCAATGGCGATGACGCGCTTGCCTCTTACAGGCGGCGCCATCAGCAGACTTTCGGTGTTCTTTGCAAAGATTTTCACCGCTTCGGCTTCCGCTCTTTCGGTCAGGGTGTTACGCATTTCACGTTCGATGGACGGTGCCATGAGACGCTTATAGGCGTCCGCGATGGTATCCTGCATCATACCGTAGAAGATATTCTTTTCGCTCTTCAAAGTATCCTTGCCGATCAGTGCGTGAATCTGTTCTGCGTCTACGGACACCTTTACCTTCAACTTCTTTTCCTTTTCGCCGCGGTTAATGGCTAGAACTCTGTGGTTCGGAATCTTGGACAGAGCTTCGCTGCGGTCGTAGTACATGTCGTAGACAGTCTTTTCTTCCGCATCCACCGCTTCGGTAGCGATGAGGCCTGCATTCCAGGTCTTTTCTCTTACGGCTGCAGTGATTTCAGGGTCGTCGGCAATCATTTCTGCGATGATATCGCAGGCGCCTGCCAGAGCCTTTTCTGCAGTTGGAACTTCCTTTTCTTCGTTGATGTATGGAGCTGCAACCTCTTCCGGTGTACCCTTGGTCAGCAGCTGGCTGTAGATAATCATAGCCAGCGGTTCCAGGCCTCTTTCCTTGGCCTTGGACGCACGGGTTGCCTTCTTCTGCTTAAACGGCTTGTATAAGTCTTCCACTCTCTGCAGAACTTCTGCCTTCTGGATTTCTCCACGGAGTTCTTCGGTCAGCTTGCCCTGTTCTTCGATGAGACGGATGACTTCTTCTTTTCTTTCTTCCAGGTTTCTCAGGTAAGACAGACGCTCGTCCAGATCACGGAGCACCACGTCAGTCAGACCGCCGGTTACTTCCTTACGGTAACGGGCGATGAAGGGAATGGTGTTGCCTTCGTCGATGAGAGCCACGGTGTTTTCCACCTGAGATACTTTTACTTTAAATTCTGCTGCTAATTTCTGAATGATATCCAATGTATTACCTCACGGGTGCGGCGCAGCCGCCCCCTATTCTTCCTTAAATTTTAATTTTTCGTTGATGAAATAATCGATGTCGCCGTCCATAACCGCCTGTACATTAGCAGTTTCTGCGCCTGTACGGTGGTCCTTCACCATGGTGTATGGCTGGAATACGTAGGAACGGATCTGGGAACCCCAGGTATTCATGGAATAGTCGCCCTTCAGTTCCTTCAGGTTTTCCTTGTGCTCCTGCTCCGCCAGTTCAGTCAGTCTTGCCTTCAGAATCTTCATGGCCATGTCCTTGTTCTGGTGCTGGCTTCGTTCATTCTGACAGGTTACTACGATATTGGTCGGCAGGTGGGTGATTCGGATGGCAGAGTCCGTCTTATTAACGTGCTGACCGCCGGCACCGCTGCTTCGGTAGGTATCGATACGCAGATCTTCCGGATCGATTTCCACGCTGATGTCGTCATCCAGTTCCGGTGTCACATCCAGCTGTGCAAAGGATGTCTGCCGCTTGCCTGCGGAGTTGAACGGGGAGATTCTCACCAGACGATGAACCCCCTTCTCATTCTTCAGATAACCGTAAACATTGTCCCCTTCCACCAGGAAAGTGGCACTCTTGATACCTGCTTCGGTATCATCCTGCAGGTCCAGCATCTTCACGCTGTAACCCTTCTTATCACACCATCTTGTGTACATACGCAGCAGCATTTCTGCCCAGTCCATGGCATCCACACCGCCGGTGCCCGCATGAATGGACACGATGGCATTGTTATGGTCATATTTTCCCGTGAGCAGAGTCCGAAGACGCATCTCTTCCAGATGCTCTTTAGACGCAGCAAAAAGCTCCTGAATCTCTGTTACCATCAGCTCCAGGTCTTCTGCAGATGCTCCCGCTTCTTCTTCCATTTCGGCCAGCTCAATGAGCTCTGCCACATCATTCAGGGACTTATCCAGACCGTGATATTCGGCCAGAGTATCTTCCATCCCCTTCTTTTCACGCATCACTTTCTGTGCATATTCTAAATTATTCCAGAAACCGTCCTGTTCGATTTCCCGGTTGGTTCTCTCCAGTTCTGCCTCAATATAAGCCAGGTCAAAGAGATTCACCGACTTCCTTCAGGATTGGCTTTAAAGCCGGAATTTCGGTTCTGATTGCATCTAACTGAATCATAATTCACATGCTCCTTTCGAAATTCATCAGCGCAGGG
>JAFYKS010000197.1 GCA_017537495.1 Bacillota bacterium
CGTACACAGCGGTATCCAGGCCATCGGGCTGGCACTTCTGGTACTGTTCTTTCTTACCGGTGTCATGAAAACCTGCAGCAGTCTGTCGGAATTGAAGCGGCCAGAACAGGCCATCCAGCTTTTCCTGCGGTTTATCCTGGCAAAAGGGGTGGTGACCTACGGACTGGAACTGATGCTGGCCATCTTCAACATTCTGCAGGGCCTTGTTTCATCTATCATGCAGTCATCAGGACTTGCAGCAGCAGATCAGGCTGTTTTGCCGCAGGAGATGATAACTGCCATAGAAGACTGCGGTTTCCTGGAATCCATACCGCTTTGGGCAGTGACATTGATTGGGAGCCTCCTGATTACGATGCTGTCCTTTATTATGATTCTGACCGTCTACGGACGGTTTTTTAAATTATATCTATATACGGCCATCGCACCGGTACCACTGTCCACCTTTGGGGGTGAGCCGACACAGCAGGTGGGAATCAGCTTCATCAAGTCCTATGCCGGAGTGTGTATGGAAGGAGCCATCATCATGCTGGCATGTGTCATTTTTTCGTTCTTTGCTTCATCACCGCCGGTGGTGGATACATCTGCAAGCGTGGTGACCATGGTCTGGACTTATATTGCAGAGCTGGTTTTCAACATGCTGGTTCTGGTAGGTACTATTAAGATGGCAGATCACGTGGTGCGGGAGATGATGGGACTGTAAGGAGATAACTATGGAAATCAAAATGAATAAGGATATCCGTACTTATACGGAAAGTATGTTTTTCGGACTGTCGCTTAGGCAGTTCTTTTTTTCTGCCCTGGGATGCCTGGTGTCGGTAGCACTGTACTTTCTGCTGCGGGGGCGGCTGGGTACTGAGGCTGTATCCTGGGCGTGTATGCTTGGTGTGTTTCCCTTTGGGGTAATGGGCTTTGCAAAATATAACGGCATGACGGCAGAACAGCTTCGTTGGGCGGTAGTAAAGTCGGAGATTCTTACGCCGCGCCGTCTGCCATTTCAGGGGATAAATTTATACTACGATTTAATGAAGGGAAAGAAGCGATGCTGAAATCAATACGTAACACCATGAAGAAAGACCGGGAGCGGGTGAAAGTTTCCCGTACAGTTCAAGACGCAGTGCCTGTAAGGGCTGTCTGGGAAGATGGAGTCTTTCAGATTGCGAAAAACAAATACAGCAAATCTTGGCTGTTCACAGACATCAACTATGACGTGCTGTCTGATGAAGAGCGAATTGAAACCATCAAGGCATACGGCGCACTGCTCAATTCTTTCGACAGCAGTGCAACTACCAAGATAACCATTAACAACCGGAGATTCAGCCGGGGAGATTTTGAGGAGAAAATTTTGCTGCAGATGAAGGGGGACGAACTGGATGCATACCGAAAGGAGTACAACGATATGCTGCTGGCCAAGGCTGCGGGCAACAATTCCATCATTCAGGAAAAATATATCACCGTGTCGGTGCATAAGAATAGCATTGAGGAGGCCCGTACATTCTTTAAGCGGAGCGGAACGGAGCTGACAGCACGGCTTTCAAGGCTTGGCTGTAGGTGTGTGGAACTGGATGGTCATGAACGTCTGAAGGTACTCCATGACTTTTACCGTGCAGGGGAAGAGGATTACTTTGAGTTTAATCTGAAAGATAGCAGGAAGAAAGGCCACAGCTTCAAAGACTACATTTGTCCGGATGGGATGGAGCTGCATTACGACCACTTTAAAATCGGCAGCAGGTTTGGAAGGGTTATCTTCGTTAAAGACGTGGGTGCCTACCTGAAGGATACCCTGGTGGCTGAGCTGACCGGATTGAACCAGAACCTGATGCTTTCCATCGACGCGCTGCCGGTGCCCATGGAGGAGGCCATCAAGGAGGCGGAAAACCGGCTCCTGGGGGTTGCTACCAACATCACCAACTGGCAGCGGAAGCAGAACGCCAACAATAACTTCGGGGCCATCGTGCCATATGACATGGAGCAGCAACTGAAGGAAAGCAAGGAGTTCCTGGATGACCTAACCATGCGGGACCAGCAGATGATGCTGGCAGTGGTGACTCTGGTGCACACTGCAGATGACAAGAAACAGCTGGATGCAGACACCGGCACGCTGCAGAACATAATTCAGGCTCGACACTGCCAGATGGGAGTTCTTCATTTTCAGCAGCTGGACGGGCTGAACACGGTGCTCCCGGCAGGGCACCGCAAAATCGATGCACTCCGGACTTTCACCACGGAATCACTTTCTGCCTTCATGCCGTTCCATGTCCAGGAAGTGACCCATGACCATGGAATCTACTACGGCCAGAATGCTATCAGTCAGAACATGATTGTGGCAGACAGGAGGCAACTCTTAAACGGTAACTCTTTTATCCTGGGGGTTTCCGGCTCCGGAAAGTCCTTCATGGCAAAGAGTGAGCTGATTAACTTTGTCCTGGCAACTGATGCAGATGTGATTGTCATCGATCCGGACCGGGAGTACACAGATTTTGTGAAGGCATTCGGAGGTGAGGTCATCGAGATATCTGCCACCAGTGATAACCATATCAATGCCATGGACATCAATAAGTATTACGGTGAAAAAAATCCGATTGCAGAAAAGTCACAGTTCGTCCAGTCTCTCTGTGAGCAGATTGTAACCGGTAATCAGTTTACCAGAGGGCAGAAATCCATTATCGACCGGTGCGTAGAACATATTTACCAGCCATACCGGATGCGGGGTTATGAGGGACAGCCTCCGACCCTGGATGATTTCAGAGAAGACCTGCTGAGGCAGCCGGAGCAGGAAGCACACGATCTGGCACTGGAACTGGAGATTTTCACCCGAGGGTCTCTCAATACATTCGCCCAGCAGACCAATGTGAACACTACAAGCAGATTTATCAGTTATGACATTCATGAGCTTGGAAAGCAGCTCATGGGTGTGGGCATCCTGGTGGTCCTGGACAGCATCCTGAACCGGATTACCCGGAACCGTCAGGAGGGGAAGCAGACCTTTATCTTTATCGATGAGTTTTATATTCTTTTTCAGCACGAGTACTCTGGACAGTTTCTATCCACACTTTGGAAACGTGTCAGAAAATACGGAGCATACTGCACCGGTATTACGCAAAATCTGGAGGAAGTGCTGCGTTCACAGACAGCAAGGCTCATGCTGTCCAATTCAGAGTTTATCATTATGATGAACCAGGCACCGACGGACCGTCAGGAACTGGCGAAGCTGCTGCACATCTCTGAACGGCAGCTATCATACATCACCAACGTGCCGGAAGGTCACGGACTGCTGAAGGTGGGGCATACTATGGTGCCTTTCGAGAACCACTTTCCGAAGAATACGGAACTTTACCGGCTTATGACGACTAAGCCAGGGGAAAGGAATACATAAATGGATATTAAGGTAAGAGGTAAGTATGAAGACAAGCCGCTGAATCTAAAAGACATCCGGCCAATACTTAAAAATTTGCGAATCCGCAGTAAATCCAGTCGTGAAAACGAGCAAGATGAAAAACGTCAGAACCCGCAGAATTATGCGGAGTGTAAGACTTCGACTACCGGTAAAAAAGTCGCTGAGAAGTCCATTTTGGCGGTCGGTTTTTCAGCAAAACAGTTAAAAATCAGGGGGAATCTGCATATCACATCAGCTTCTGCAGAACCAGATGGAGGGATATACGCAAGTCCACAAGTAGTGCCGTTTTCAGCTAAGAAACAGCATGGAAAAAAGACTGCGCAGACTGCAGCAACCACCAGGTGGTATGCTGTGCGGCAATCCGTAGTCCAGACACGCCGTATGCAGCGCAGGCGAAAACGAAACTATCAAATCAAACGAATGAAGAATCACATACGAAATCAAACCATAGCCAGCAGCAGTATCGTGCTTCTGGCTATGATTCTTTTCGTATTCACACTTTCCATGTTTTTCTTTTTGGCAGACGATGGAGAAGGCAACATGATGGCAGGGCAGCCAGCTCTCATGGTATCAGTGGCAAAGTCACAGACAGGAACTGAAGACGGAGAAAAATACTGGCGGTGGTACGGGTTCACAGAACCGGTAGACTGGTGTGCATGTTTCGTATCCTGGTGTGCCAGCGAAGCAGGACTGATAGATGAGGGTTTGATACCTAAATTTGCGGAAGTCAACGAGGGAATCGGCTGGTTTCAGAAACAGGGCAGATGGATTGATGTAACGGAAGAATCAGACTACAGGCCATCACCAGGGACACTGATATTTTTTGATTGGGATGTAGACGGCATGGCAAATCACGTGGGAATCGTAGAGGGCTGCAGGAGCGGAATAGTATATACCATAGAAGGTAATAGTAGTAGTATGGTTGCAGGCCGATATTATATTTTGGGCAGTAGTTATATTATGGGTTATGGGAAGATTGATATAACAAGGATGAAATAATGGTACATACATAGTGTGCAAAATAATATCTGAAACAGCACTTTTTCCACACACAATATCACTAAATTGTTTTGATATATCTTAAATGCAACATAATATGTAACATTTGCAACATGTCAGATTGTCGGAATTTGTCGAAATTTTGCATAAACTATAATTCGGAAAGGAGAGTATAGTTTATGAAAAATAAAATACTTGAACGATATCCAGAAGAATGCAGGAAATTAGGATTAAATATTGCATATTACAGAAAAGAACGTGGCCTCACCCAGATTGAACTGGCAGAGAAGCTTGATATCAGCAGAACACATATGTCAAGAATCGAAATCAGCAAAGCGGTGCCATCATTGGAACTGATTTTTACAGTATCAAAAGTGCTGGATGTTCCGGTATCAAAACTATTTGAGTTCAGATAAAGGATAACGGAGGATAATTAAATGGATTTAAAAGGATTCACGCCACATGTTAGACGTGAGATGGCAAAAATCTATGCAATGTATAGTGTGGCCATTAAATACAAAGCTTTATCGATACTCAAAGATGAGGCATTAGCTGAAGATTGCATGCATGATGTTATGCTGAAAATTGCAGCAAATCTTGATTGTTTAGGTGAATATGGATCTCAACGGGCAAAAGGGTTTATCATGACTATTACACAGAATCATGCAATAGATATTTATCGGAGAAGAAAACGGGAAGAAGCAAGTGGTCTTATTCCATCCGGAGATCCATTCGGTTCGGACCATGTGCATGATAATGATGTTGTGATTGGCAAATTTGGATATGATGCAACATTGGATACATACATGGAAAACCTGGATGACATTGACCGTGCTATAGTTGGTATGAAGTATGGCTATAAAATGAAGCACAAAGAAATTGCAAAAGTGCTTGGAAAAACTGTAAGTGCAATTGATAAACGGTCAGAAAGGATAAAAACTAAAGTTAAAGCTTTTGTGATGGAAAATAGATTTAATGAAGATGAATGATAATTGCCACGTTTCCCGGACTATATGTCAGTTTTTAAGAATTAATTTCGTTTTATATATGAATAGAAGATGCAGAGGAAAGCAAAAAGGCAAGAACTTTTTTTTGGAGGGTAATGGACATGAAGAACAGTAAATTTGAGCAGGAAACTGAGTTGTTTCTTGATGAATATGCCGGACAAATTACGGATGACTGGGCAGCAGAGATGGACAAATATCTTGCAATGGATGAGAACGCAGAAGCCAATTTTGCAAAATACGGTAAACATAAATACGTTAAACCGCAGAGGAAAATTCTGCGTTATGCAGCAATATTTTTAATTGTATGTTTCATAGGTAGTTTTGTTATACCAATACCACAAGCAAGTGCATGGAAGGTATGGTGGATGGATTTTCTTATTGGAATAAATGAAGAAGATGTTGATGTTTCTTCTGACAGGGAGCAAGAATTTTTGGAGTACTATGTAGCAGAGATACCTAAAGGATTCACGTTAGTGAATGAAATGCTGGCTACTCCTACAGAATATATTGCAAATTATGCGAATGCGGAGGGGAAATATATAGTTTTCATGCAAACAGAAAAAAATGAGTCAGCATTACATTTGGATAATGAAAATCGAAAGCTTAGTACAGATATTATAGGTGATTTTGAGGCTCTCATAAGCACTGGCGAGGAAGATATTATTTTTGGTGTTACGACAGAAAATAGTAATATTTCAGTCCAGACAGATGCAGGCTTTGAGGTGGGAAAAACTTTTTTACAAAGTCTTAAAAAAATCAGTTAGTCAGTCAGCTTTTTATATTTGTTTTCGTTCTCTTAATAAAAAAGAAATGGAGAAAACAAATGAGTAAAAAGTTTTTAGCAGTATTATGTATTATTTTAGTATTAGCATCCAGCACATTTGCGTATGCAGGTGAAATCATGCCAAGGTATAATGAAATATCTGCAATTCAAAGTACAATGAGCATTGATGGTAATACCCTTTATTATTCTGTCAAAGTACTTACACCAAACACAAGTACATTGGATTCCGTTACTGTTGACGCAGAACTAAAGACTACAGGAGGTGCGGTTGTAGCAACTTATTCAAATGAAAGTACATACAAAATGGGTACAACATTTATTTTCTCAAAAAATAAAACTGTAACCGCCAGAGGTACATACTTCCTTGACTATACTGTAAATTGCTACAAAAATGGAGTACTTGTTGATCAGGTAAGTAAAACCACAGTGACAGCAACATATTAAACCTTCTATGAATTGGCAGCGGAAGCTGCCTTTTCTTTTTTTTACAAAAAATTTCGTGCATCACATGAGCTTTTTGTCAGTTTTCGCATTTTGGCTTCGTTTTATATACAACAAAAGCGGTTGAGGAGAGAAATACAATACGCTTTAAAGCGGGAAAGGACAAATATATGATACGAAGTATGTTAAAACGTGTTATCGCACTCACAATTATTTTGTGCATGACAATAACTTCGCTGCCTGCTATGGGTTATGCCACGGTGAATGATTCATCGTCCGGCATGGACGCGGGTGCTTCCGATGTTGTTCAGACAATTTCTGACGAGACGACTGAACAATCCAAAGACTTAAGCGAAGTAACAGAGGAAGACATTATTCTTGAAGAGTCTTCTGAATCTATGACAACATTTGACCTTGGGGGAGGAAAGAACGCAAAAATCTTTTATACCCACAATGTACGCTACACTGATGAAAACGGCAACCTGGTAGATATTGATCCGGAACTGGTTGCGGTTTCCGAAAAAAGTACGCAGCAAGGAGAATCCCTTACTGGATATAAATATAAGAATAACAAGGGGAAAACAAAAACATATATTCCGGAAGAATTTTCTGAAAGTACGCCTCTCATGATGGAAAATGGGGAGTACTCCATTACCATGACCCCGACAGGGTGGCTTAACAGCATTCTGTCCAAATCCAAAACCAAAGGAAAGC